>CAIYVS010000388.1 GCA_903929655.1 uncultured Bacteroidota bacterium
AAGACATGTCCGGGCTGTTAAAGCCCTACGCAGCCAAGATATTGGTTGAGGCCTTGAAAGACACTGTAAAAATTCCGGTACACCTGCATACACACGATACTTCTTCTTTACAACCCGCAACATACTTAATGGCTATTGATGCAGGTGTTGATGTGGTAGATTGTGCTTTGGGGGCTTTATCAGGGCTTACTTCGCAACCCAATTTTAATGCCATCGTGGAGATGATGAAATTCCACGAAAGGGAAAACAGCTATGATATAAAATCACTCAATCAATTCTCTAATTATTGGGAAGCGGTTCGGGAATATTATTACCCTTTCGAGTCAGGATTGAAAGCCAGTACAGCAGAAGTATTTCAGCACGAGATACCCGGCGGGCAGTATTCCAATTTAAAGCCCCAGGCTATAGCATTAGGATTGGGAGATAAATTTGAAGAGATAAAGGAAATGTATGCCACAGTAAATGAAATGTTCGGCGATATTGTAAAAGTGACGCCAAGTTCTAAAGTAGTGGGTGATATGGCACAATTTATGGTTGCCAATAAACTGAGTAAAGAAGATGTTTTTACAAAAGGAGAAAACATTTCATTTCCCGAGTCGGTGCAACAGTTCTTTATAGGTGAGATAGGCCAGCCGGAAGGTGGGTTCCCTAAAGACCTGCAAAGGATCATTCTTAAAGACAAACAACCATTTACTGACAGGCCCAACAAACATTTGCCTGCTATTGATTTCAAAAAAGAATTTGCAGCTTTCAAAGAAGCATTTGGCAATGATCTGACAATTCTTGATTTTCTTTCTTATAAATTCTACCCCAAAGTATTTGAAGATGGCCTGAAATTCTGGAGAGAATACGGCGATGTTTCTGTTGTGCCTACCCCACTCTTCCTTTATGGCATGGAATTAGGACAAGACACAACTATCGAAATAGCAAAAGGAAAGACTTTATTGATACGCCTGCTGAGCATAGGCCCTGCAGATGATAAAGGCCACAGAACTGTATTCTTCAAGCTGAACGGACAAACCCGTAATGTGGAAGTGCAGGACAGGTCTGTAAAAGTGCTAAGAATAGAAAACAAAAAAGTGGACAAGGCTAATGCCAAACAAATAGGGGCGCCATTGCAGGGTATGTTATCGAAATTGCTGGTGAAGAAAGATGAGAAAGTGAAGAAAAACCAGGCACTCTTTATTATTGAAGCTATGAAGATGGAAACAGTTATTACGGCATCTCATGATGGCAATATCAGCCATATTGAGTTAGCAGGGGGGACATTGGTGAATACGGGGGATTTGGTTTTGGAACTATTATAGCAAATCATCGATATGAAAAGATTTTTTTTCAACACTCTTCATTGCCGCACTATTTCCTGTTATGTCTGCAAGGCGCTCCATCACCCGTTCCACCAAAGCATCCGGGCAGGATGCTCCCGAGGTAATCATGATTCGTAAGGGATGCTTCTGAGGTATATAAGCGAGTGTTGTTTTTTCTATATGGTCATGAAGATCAAAATGACTTATCTCTTTTTCGGAAACCAGGCAATGCTCATCCTTGATAAAATAAGTAGGTAGTTTATCCTCACATAATTCTACCAGGTGAGAAGTGTTGGAACTATTATAACCACCTATTACAATTGCCAAATCTGCATCCTGCTCCAACATGCCTTGTACTGCGGCCTGGTTATCGTTGGTGGCATAACAAAGTGTATCGCGGGTATCTGCAAAGCGCTCATGATATCTGTCAGCAGGCACTTTATAATGATTTAAAATAATGCCTCTCAAATAATCGGCGATGGCCTGTGTTTCTGAAGCAAGCATGGTTGTCTGGTTTACAACCCCTATACGTTGCAGGTCTTTTGTCACATCAAAACCTTCGGAATACTGCCCTTTAAAATCAGTATAAAACTGTTCCTGTGGCAGAGAACTCGTGATGTATTCCGCAAGTTGCTGCGCCTGTTTCATATCCTTAACTACAATGGTAGGCGTATGTGCTTTACTATGCGAAAAAGTAGCTCTTGTTTCTTCATGTCCGGGCTTGCCATGAACTACAATAGTATACCCCTCATCCCCTATTTTCTCAGCCCTGTTCCAGACTTTCTCCACAAAAGGACAGGTAGTTTCATAAAGCGTAGGCTCTATGCCTTTTGCACGTAAAATATGTTCCATTTCCAGAGTAGTACCAAATGCGGGTATAATTACAATATCATCTGCCTGGATATCATTCCAATCTATCAGTTGTTTTCCATAGGTATCCATTATAAATTTTACACCCAATGCCTGCAAGTCGGCATTCACGCCAGGGTTATGTATCATTTCACTAAGCAGGAATATCTTTTTACCCTGATTTTCACTTATTGCCCTGAAAGCAATCTCAATAGCGTTTTCTACCCCATAGCAAAAACCAAAATGACGGGCAAGAATGATCCTTAGGGAGCCAAACTCCAATATGGTGGGAGTATAATCTTTTTTCAGTTTATCTGCAGCTTTTCTTTCTTGCTTTATGGCATTTACCAGTGGACTGCGATAGTGTAAAGGAACGTTAAATGATTTCATTATTAAAAAATAATGATTGCAATTTACGCTAAATTGCATTTAGGAGCATTCCTGCATCAATAAATGAGATACAAGAAGAAGTTAATTGTTTTATCTGTCATGATCATTGCTTTAATGATCATGACAGATGCTTTGAAAGGTTCTTACGCAATTGTTTCGGTTTATAATAATTATGTCTTCTTTCCTTACCAGTTTTTCAGAAACCTTCTTTTCAGGCTCATCCCGCTCAGCGTTGGTGATATTTTATATGCTGCAGCTTTTTTAGCCTTAATTATGCTGATCATTAGATGGGTATATTTCCTGGTAAGGTTCAATAAATATAAACATGCCATTGCGGAATCAGTTATTTATTTCCTTATCATCTTTGGCTCAGTTTATATGTATTTTTTGCTTGCCTGGGGAGCCAATTATTATAAGCCTTCCTTAAGCAGTTTCTGGCACCTGGCCAAGCCTGCAAACAGGCTTGGTGATTCAAGTGCCATTGCTTCGTTCGACATCTACCTTGTGAATAAATTAAACGCTTATGCTCCCCACTATCACAGTGAGTCATTTGAAGAAATAGGCAAGCGGTCTGTTGAATATTACAAAAGATATACCGACTATAAAACCAAACTCCAGGGTTTAAAGGTAAAAGCCTCTTTATTCGGGAGTCTTATTCAGCACCTGGAAATTGAGGGTTATTACAATCCTTTTACAGGCGAATCGCAGGTGAATGAGCATTTGCCTTTATTTATTATGCCATTTGTAGTATGCCATGAAATGGCGCACCAGGCAGGCATTGCAGCAGAAGAGGATGCCAACCTTTTAGCCTATGCCATTGGCACAAGCGTTAATGATTCTTCTTTTAATTATTCCTGTTATCTCAACATCTGGTTTTATGCCCAGTCCCGTTTAAACCGGAGAAATCATATACTGGCAAAAAAGCTGGAATCACAACTCAATGCGCTGACGAGAGCACAGATAGATACCCTTGCGCAAATAAGGCGCCTGTATACAAGTGAATTCAGTAAATACAGCAGCGATCTGTATGACAATTATCTTCGTTTTCACCAGCAAAAAGATGGCATCAGGAGTTATGGCAATGTGGCAACAAGTGCATGGGCGTGGGAAAACCGAAAAAGAATGGTACCCGACTCTTTAATTGCGATTCCCTGAGTTGTAAAGCAAGAACCGATTAGCCTTTATACTCTCCCCAAACACTACGCAAAGTATCAGATATCTCGCCAAGAGTGCACAAATTCTCTACAGCATCAATTACCGCAGGCATCAGATTTTCTGTAGTGCCTGCTTTTTGTTTTATTATTTCCAGGCAGGCAGCCGCCTTTTTACTATCTCTTCGTCCGCGCAATTCTTTCAGTTTGGCAGTTTGTTTTTGCCTGATAGATTCATCGATTTTTAAAAGCGGGGTATTGTCTTCTTCCTTAGTTGTAAATTTATTTACACCCACTATCACCTTCTCATTACTTTCTATAGCATTGTTATAGATATAGGCCGAACGGGCAATCTCTTCCTGCATAAAGCCTTGTTCAATAGCTTTTACCGACCCACCTAATACATCGATCTTTTCTATAAGCTTCCACGCAGCTGCTTCAATTTCATTCGTCAGTGATTCTACATAAAAAGAACCTGCCAGAGGATCTACTGTATCTGTGGCTCCACTCTCATACGCAATGATCTGTTGGGTACGTAAGGCAATTCCGGCAGCTTCTTCTGTTGGCAGGGAAAGCGCTTCATCGTAACCATTGGTGTGCAGCGACTGGGTACCGCCCAACACTGCAGACAAGGCCTGTAATGTAACACGCACTATGTTATTTTTAGGTTGGGGGGCTGTTAAAGTGCTGCCACCTGTCTGTGTATGGAAACGCAGCATTTGCGCTTTGGCATCTGTGGCTCCTAATGAGCTTGTGATGTGCGCCCACATGCGCCTGGCCGCCCTGAATTTAGCTACTTCTTCAAACAGATTATTGTGTGCGTTAAAAAAGAAGGAGACTCTTTGTGCAAACACATTGATATCAAGTCCCTTCTTCAGGGCTGCCTGCAGGTAAGCTTTCCCGTTAGCCAGGGTAAAGGCAAGTTCCTGCACCGCATTGGAGCCCGCTTCCCTGATATGGTATCCCGAAATCGATATTGTATTCCATTTAGGCACTTCTTTACTGCAATATTCAAAAATATCGGTAATGAGGCGCATGGAGGGTACCGGGGGATAAATGTAGGTACCCCTGGCAGCATATTCTTTCAGAATATCGTTCTGTACGGTACCTGATATTTTCTTTAAATCAGCGCCCTGTTTTTTTGCAAGTGCTATATAGAAGGCCAACAGGATAAAAGCTGTTGAATTAATGGTCATTGAGGTAGAAACATTTTTAAGTTCTATGCCCTTAAACAATATTTCCATGTCCTCCAGCGAATCTATGGCTACGCCCACTTTACCTACTTCTCCTTCAGCCATTTCGCTGTCCGAATCATAGCCGATCTGCGTAGGAAGATCGAAAGCTACCGAAAGACCTGTTACTCCCTGCGCCAAAAGGTAATGGTAACGGTTATTGGACTCTTCTGCAGTGCTGAACCCTGCATATTGCCGCATGGTCCATAACTTATCGCGATACATTGCCTGGTGAACCCCACGCGTGAAGGGGAATTCTCCCGGCTTTTCAGTCATACTTACAGGTTCATCATATAGTTGCTTGATCTCTATCCCCGAATCGGTAACAATTTTCTTATCAGCCATGATCTTGTAATATTAAATTCTGTTGCTCCCGCATTATGCCATTGGCCCGGAAGAGAGCACCCGTTTTGCTTCTTCGTGTATTATCTGCAAAGCAATATCTGTAGGTAATTCTCCTTCTACAGTCAGAATATAGTCAACAATGCGCTTATGCAATTCTATTGCAGGGCTATCAGCCTGTAATTGTTGCGAAATATGGTTCACCATATTTACTTCCTGCTCTTTAACACTCTTCACGGTTTGCCATACTTGTTTTGAAACATATATCTGTTGAGACAAATTATGCTCGAATTCTGTGTTGATATTAAAAACCAATGTCCCTCTCAGGTCGCTCACGGTCATACCCTGTTCATAAACACGTGGCACCAGTTGCTGTGGTGCAACGCGCTCTAAAAACAATACAAGACGTTCATAGGCTTGCAACCTTAACCTTACAGTTATATCCTGCGTATCATGCATCAGGGCCAATTGCTTTCGCTGCATCTCTGTAACAAGAAATTTTTTCACGATCATATAGGACGATATCAAAACTATGATTGCGGGAATGGTGTACTTCAGAATTTCAAAAACTGTCTCCATAAATATTAAATTGCCTGCCAAAATAAGGTGTTTTTTGGCATCTATGTACCGATTTTACGTTTTCAGAAGATTTAATCTTCTTTTACAAAAATAGCTTACTCTGTAATAGGAAAATACAATCTGAACGTAGCTCCCTGTTCTTTATTATTTTTCACAAAAATGTAACCATCGTGGTTTGCCATAATACGCTGGCATATTGCCAGTGATACTCCTTTCCCATCATATGATGAATAACGGCTATTGAGTGCATGGAATATCTGGAACATCTTATCAAAATAAGCATTTTCAAAACCTATTCCATTATCAGAAACTGTAATAACATTGTATTTTTTGTCTCCGACTATCTTTCTGAATTCTGTTAATTCACTGCCATCCGATACTTCACTCGAGATATGAATAAGTGGCTGTCTGCTCTCTTGTGTATAGCTTAAAGAGTTATCAAGAAGGCACCTTAACAAAATATGTGTTTGACTGGCGTATGCTTTAATCTTAGGCAGTTCATCACTGCTTACCTTAGCATTATTTGCGCTTATCTTGTAATCAAGATCAATTAATACCGATTTCAAAGATTTATTTAAATCAACCCATTCCAGGTCATTGCCTTCTTTTGTAAGACTGGTTAAGTTCACAAGATCCTCAATAAGCTCCTGCATGCGGCTTGTATATGAATTGATGCGCTCCATGGTGTTTTTGCTCTCCTCATCAATATTATCTTTTTTTAACCATAAGAGGCGGTTAGTAAATACCTGTATTTTCCTCAAAGGTTCCCTGAGATCATGAGACGCGGCAAAAGCAATCTGTTCCAATTCCAGGTGCGACTGTTTCAAATCCGTTATTTTCGCCTGAAGCTCGTCCTGGTACCCAATTCTTCTCCGGAATTCAAGTAACATCATTATAAAAAGCCCTACTGTAACAATGAAAAAAATAGATAGCAGATATTTAAGCGTGCTGGACGCTACCTGCATGTAAAAACGTTCATTTTTATAGGCCGAATAGAAAAAATTATTTTCATCGCTTTCCATTTCACGCAGCTTGGTACTGCAATCTTGCATTACTTTACGGCCTTCATAATAATATGAAGATGGCACGGATGAATGCGAAGAGTCTATATAGGCAATATTTTGTTTGATGATACTTATCCTTAATGCAAGCATGCTCCTCAGCAAGAGCAAGTCCTTTTGAAGTTTCAGGCTGTCTCCGGCCAATTCTTTCATTTGCACCATATTCAACTGCAAACTGTCAATAGTACGCATCAGGCCATTGGAAAAGGCTGTATCCAGGGTAAGCATATACCCCCTTTCTCCCCTGTCCAGATCCTTTACAAAACCGTGCAGACTATATAATTTTTTTAAATTAAAATTGATCTGATCCGCTTTATTTGAAAAATCAATAAGAGCGTCTACCCGTTTTATTGAGAAGAAAGACAAACTCACTATCAGTATAAGTGAAACTGAAAAAGCTAAAATTATAATCCCGAGTTTTTTCTTCATGTAAAAAGGAAATTTCTACCTTTTGCCATACACCCCGTTATGCATTAAGATACAAATCAATATGATTTTTTGTTTAAAAATAAGCTAATTCTCACTTTGTGCATGTAAAAAAGAGCCTTTGTGTGTAAATTTATAAAATCAAATGTACTTATGTCCTACCGGATTACACTAGCGTATGTA
>CAIYVS010000389.1 GCA_903929655.1 uncultured Bacteroidota bacterium
CCCTACACGACGTCTTCCGATCTGAGCGAGTCCCAGCCGTGTGGCACGTGCGGTTTTGGCAGGGTAGAAACAACAGATACTGATGTTGCTGCATTTTATAATCCTGGCACTACTACGGAAAATGACCTTGACCAGGCTCCCGTGCTTACCAAAACTTGGTACCATACAGGCGCATGGATGCGTGAAACCACATTGCTCGATGCTTTTGCACTCGAATATTACACTCCTTCGCCCCCGGTAACTCCGGCATGGAAAGAATTACCCAATTTTGTTGATATTCCCGCCGGCCTCAACCCGCAGGAAAACCGCGAGGCATACCGTGCCCTCAAAGGCCAACCCCTGCGCCAGGAAGTTTATGCCATTGATGGCAGCACTTTGCAATCTAAACCCTATACCGTTACCACACATGCCTATTGTGTTATAAACGTACAGCCCCTACTCTCTAATCGCTATGCTTCTTTTTACTCCTACAAAAAGGAGACCCTCGCCTTACATACCGAACGGGTAGATGCTGATCCGCGTGTATTACATGAACTTACCATTGCTATAGACGAAGTGGGCAATGTGCTTCAGTCTGCAAACGTGGCATATCCAAGGGCAACAGTACCAACTGGCATACCCTCTGATGTTGCAAACTCCGATAGCACGGGTGTACAACAGCAAATGCTGCTTACATATACGGTAAATGATTTTGCCTGTTACCAGACATATACCGACAGTAACAATATTGTACACATTATTTATGATATAGACGACCTTAGCGTTCCACAATACTACAGGTTGCGAATACCTTGTCAAACCTGTGTTTATGAACTTCGGGGATTAACGCTCTCGGGCAGCTTATGGCTTGGTTCAGACCTGCAGACAGATTTCAATGCAGCAAGTGAAATAGATTTTACGGCGGATTTTACATCTGGCGTCCAGAAACGGCTTATCACAAATACCCGCAATTTATATCTTGCTGATGATGTAGCCAATATTTTAACCTACGGGTTCTACAACGCCCTCGGGTTTACATACCAGCAATACCAGCTTGCCTTTACAGGTGGTGTTTGGGATTCTGTAAATAATTACTACACATACAACGATGGTGTGGTTACATCCGGTATGCTTACCGAAGGTGGTTACCTTACTTCCGGGTACCTTACTACTTCACCTCACAACTATTTTCCTTCATCCGACCCCGTTTATTGGGCATGGTTGCCCGGTGGCACCGTGCAGTATGGCAGCAGTCCGGCAAGTACTTTTTACATGCCTGTATCTTATACTGATCCCTGGGCAAATGTCACTGCTATTACTTATTGGGCAAATGGGAGCAATAATTATTATCTGCTGCCACTTTCAGAAACAGATGCTTTGTTAAACATCACAACTGTCATCTCGTACAATTGGTACAACCTGCAGCCCACAAGCATAGAAGATCCCAACACCAATTATACCGATATCCTGTACGATGCCCTTGGCATACCCGTTGCAATGGCGCTGAAAGGCAAAGGCACTGAGGCAGATGATCTCACCGGCATGGATGCTAACGATACTTCTGCTCAATCCGATTTCTGGGCCGACATTAACAATACTACACCTGCAGACCCCACAGCCCATGCCGCCACACTTTTAGGCGATGCTACCTGGCGTTGTGTTTACGACTTCAGCACTGCACCTGTGCGCGTAGCCATGATAGGCCGTGAGCTGCACACTGCCTACTGCACGGCCAATAGCCTGACCAGTCCGCTACAGATGCGCATCACATATACAGACGGTTTTGGCAGGATAGCAATGCACAAACTTCACGCAGAACCAGACTCTAATAATAATACCTGGATCGGCTCGGGTAAGACCGTATATAACAATAAAGGCAAGGTAGTAATGCAATTCCAGCCTTATTATAGTAGTTCTGCGACTTATGATCCTGCCCAACAGGCTGCAAGTGCGGGCGTAAGCCCTCGTATACAATACGACTCCTTAGGCAGGCTGCAACGTACAGACCTGCCCGATGGCAGCTTTACCAAAACTACATGGGATGCCTGGACCCAGACCGACTATGATAATAATGATACTGTAGCAGATAGTGCATGGTACACCACCAATAATAATTTAGGTGGTTATTATCAAAGCTCTGCCGCCAAAGCTGCTGCACATTATAATACACCCACTGTCATATACCTCGACAACCTTGCCCGGCCATTCTATACGCAACTCAACAATAATGATACCCACACTTACGACAGCTGGCTGGATCTTGACATCATCGGCAACCGCCTGTCGGTCACTGCCCAGCGCAGACGCAGCCTTACTAATAACACGCTCTTCAACCATATTGTGATGCAGTACAACTACAATATGCTTAAAGCGCCAGTGAAAGAGATAAGCATCGACAGCGGCACACATTACATGCTTGCAGATGTGGCAGGGCAGCCGCTATATGCCTGGGATGCTGAAGGCAGGATGTTCCGCCATACCTATGATAATTTAAGGAGGCCTTTGAAAAAGGAAGTGACCTTTTCTCAAAACAGCGTTACAGTCACCAATACCCTGGAAAATACCATTTATGGTGAAGGTGCCAGCAACGATACAGCCAATAATTTGCGTACCCGGATATATCAACATTACGATGGTGTAGGCTTGAAGACGATAAACACTTACGATTTTAAAAATAACCCGCTGCAGGCAGCACAGAATATACTGGCCGATCATACCATTGCCGATGTGGACTGGGATGCTTCTACTACGCCTGTTTTAAACACAGAAACTTTCACTACCGTTTTCGTTTATGATGCACTGAACAGGGCCACAAGTACCACAGATCCCGGCAATAATGTAACAACAAACACTTACGACGGTACAGGTTTACTTAATTTTGTTACATTCACGCCAAATGGCGGCTCTCCTGTTTCCCATGTAAGTTCCATACTGTATAATGCGCTCGGGCAAAGGACTTATATTGCATTTGGCAACAACACAACTACCAACTACTATTACGATAGCAATACTTTCCGCCTCACATCTCTGCTTACACGTAAACTGCCCAGGACCATATATCAGAACCTGGCCTATTATTACGATCCTGTAGGCAATATCACTTTTATCAACGACACTGCGCAGCGCTCGCTCTTTTTTAATAACAGCGTTACCCTTCCCGTAATGGAATATACCTATGATCCTCTTTACAGGCTCATACAGGGCAAGGGCAGAGAACTCGTAGGCGTGGCAACTTTTGGCTCAACCGATAATTACAACGATAGCAGTTGGAAAGGAGTCCTCCCGGGCAATGATAACAGTACGCAGAACTATACACAGAATTACGTTTACGACGAACTGGGCAATATGCTGCAGCTGCAGCACCTAGCCAATGCCGGCAGCTATACCTGCGCCTTCAGTTATGACAGTTCAAACAACCAGCTTGACAGCAGCGCTGTAGGCGGCACAACCTATAATTATTCTTACGATGCCAGCGGCAACATGATCACATGCCCTCAGCTTTCAGGTATGAAATGGGATACCCAACAGCAGCTATGCGCTGCAAACCTCGGGGGCGGGGGTAATGCTTACTACCAGTATAGCGGAGGACAAAGAACGAGAAAATATATTGACGGCACAGTGCAGGAAGAACGATTATATTTGGGGAATTACGAAATTTACAGGAAATACTCAAGCGGCTCGCTTATCCTGGAGCGCATCACGGCACATATCACCGATGGCACTGGCCGCATAGCCATGTACGAAGCCCGCACACAGGGCACAGACGGCTCTTTGGCTACGCTGAACCGTTATATATATTCTAATCAACTAGGCACCGCCACCTTAGAGCTTAATGACAGTGCAGCACTAATAAGCTACGAAGAATACCACCCTTTTGGCACTACGGCCTACCAGGGCATGAGCGCCACAATAAATGCAGTAGCCAAACGCTACCGCTACACAGGCAAAGAGCGCGATGAGGAAACTGGCTTTTATTACCACGGCGCCCGCTACTATATCCCCTGGCTATGCCGATGGTGTGCTGTGGACCCTTTAGAAAGTAAATTTGCACCACAATCTTCTTATGTGTATTGTTCTGATAATCCCGTAAACAGAGTTGATGAGGATGGTAAAGATGATAAGATTAAACAACAAAAAAACCATTTACACTATCATCGTAGTACAGAGAAGCAAAATAATAGCTATAGTGTTAACAAGTCTACCCCGCGTAAAAACAGAATTGAAATTGATTATACTGCGACTTTGCCTGCAAGAACACTTGATTTAGATTCTGGAGATATTATTCATGGACACACATCTTCTCCATTTGGCCAAAGATTTAGCCCTGATGAGCCATCTTCAACAATTGGCGTGAGTTATCATAGAAATGTTGATAATCATATTTCGTTTGGATATGGGATTAGTATTTCACATCTAAAACCAAATGAATTAAAATCAGGATTGTATTTTGGAAGCGGTTATAATCAAACTGGACCAAGTATTTCAATGAATATTAAGCTTTCTAATTCAATAAATTTTAAAACAATGTTAGGTGCTGGTCCAATGTTGTCTACACCTGAATA
>CAIYVS010000390.1 GCA_903929655.1 uncultured Bacteroidota bacterium
ACGTAGCAAAACTGAAAATTAATACATAAGGTTTTAAATCCTGGCTGAACAATGCTTTCTTACCCACGCAATTGAGACAACTCGTTTTCATATCAATTATTTCCCTGGCATTTTTTTGAGGATGCAGCCTGATTACAGGTTCTTCATATTTACCAGTCTTTAGCATGGCCGTAATTTGGCTCCTTAAATTCATATGGCAGGTGGAATCATTGGTGTTGCCTACTTCATTTCCCGATCTGTCATAAATAACAATGCTGTTAAACCCGATATTCATAAAATGGGTGATCTCTGTTAAATCAGAATCAGTATTTGGCCTGAGCAGGAAATCATAATCAAGCTGCCTGTCTTTTACAAATCCGAGCACACTTTCATTCGTCGTCGGGCGGGCTTTTTTCACCCCGGCCACCTTCATTATCAAAGTAGTACAGGAAGTAAAACAAAGGCTTGAGGTTGCAAACAAAAAAAGAACAATTTTGCATTTGGATATGTTCATCGCTATAATAGTTTAGTACAATATTATTACAACAAATCCCGAGGTGATAATTTATTACACCAAAGTCTCATTTTTTTTGACGAGATAAAAAATCACGAAAAATATCCCAACTCTTCCCCCATATCCAGGTAAGGATATTGCTGCTGTAATTGTTGTATTTTTTTCAGGTACTCTGCTTTGAATTTCTTATGCGCCTCCGTATTCGGAAACCTGGGACGATGATGGCGGGCAGTATTTATCTCCAAAACCTGCTGCATGATACTTTTTGCAGAAGGGTCAATGCAGGCACCCATAAATTCTTCCCATACAAACTGGGTGGCAAGGTAATTAGGGTGTACAAAATCAATATCATAAAATCGATAGTCGCGCAAAATATCTATCACCAGTTCATAGGCCGGAAAATAGTGCGCCTGTCCAAAATTTTCACACAGCGTATGCACTGCTTCTATCAGTCTCGCTTTGCTCCGGTTATTATCAATAACGCCGTCGCGTATATGGCGCACAGGGCTTATTGTAAATAATACCTGTGCCTCCGGGTTGATCTTAAAAAGTTTTTTCAGGGTTTCACTTAAAGCATCAATGATCTCTTTTGTGCCCAACAGCTTTTTTTCAAACCATTGTGCAGGTGCACGGTGGTTATTGGCCACAGGCCTTTGCCCCTCAGTAAGGTAGTATTGAAATGCAGAACCTAATGTAACGATCACCCAGGAAGTCTTCTTAATAAAGGCTGCAGCCTCCCCTTGCGACTGATTGATCCCTTCCAGGGCTTTCTCCACATCTATATTAGAGAAACGTGTATGATGGTCCCAGCTATTCCATAATTCATTCATGTAAAACAGTTCCTCCCTGCAATACAATTTATTGTCAAGATAGCCATCAAGACTTTGGGCAACACTCAATGGATTAAAAAGAATGCCATGCGGATTGGATAAGACCCTGAACTTGTGCTTGCCAAGTCGCTCTGATATATGTTCTGAAAAACATGACCCAATGAGCAAAACAGGATCAGTATACGCTATGGGTTTGGGAAGTGCTAGTATATCCGGCTTCAACATTAATTGCATATAGTTCTATCCCTATTTTGGTCAACACTTCTTATTTCGTACTCCTTATAATTCAGGCACACTTTACATCTGTCATTTTTTACAGGGGATAATTCAGGGTAAATCTCCAAAATCATCTCAGGGCTTAAGCCCGATGACAATAATTCAATCTTAAATTCATCCTGAAACTTAGCACATTTGATAAAAGAAGAAATATTTAGCCCTCTTTTTTGTATTGTTTCCGGCCTGTCAGCAAGCATATCATAAAATTACAAAAAAATGAGCTGATTCTTATTGCCGGTAATATTTGTACTGCTGCCTGCCGCCATGCCAGTGTTGGCTATGTTTATAATATTTGTTAGACCGGAAAGTATATTTCCCCCCACGATCATAATACCAATGCGGCAGGGTCTCAACATTACATGAGCTGAATGCAACAACAAATAAGGAGCAACTTATAAATAATTTTAATTTCATTATTCCATCAGGTCATCATTCTAAAAAATTTCGTATTTTTTGTACACCATGCCTACATGTTCTAATAGACATACATTTTATGGTAATAGTTGGCAAACCGCATACCCATAAGCTTCCGGATTGTTTCAAAATACTTAAAACTGTTTCGTAAATTGAAAACTTAAATGGGTACCCTACATAAAATAATTTTCCTTCTTTTTGCTTTACTGGCAACAACCTACAATAGCCCCGCAGCTTTCCCGCTTCGGTCTCCCGTAACGGCTGCAAATCAGGCCAATCTCCTGGGCAGCAACGAGACAAGATACAAAATGAGTTTTGCTAAGACTCATAGAACAAATCTTTTTTCAGCAAACCATCATAAGAAAAAGTGGATCGCCTTCATTCTTTGCCTGTTCCTGGGATGGTGTGCTGCGCACCGTTTCTATTTGGGTTATTACCACCGGGATGATATTTTAGAATTGGCACCTTCAATATTAGGCGCCTTCTGTGTGTCTGCTGGCATACTGGTCGGCTTAGTGGCTTTGTTTCCGGGTTCAAAAAATGTTATTTTCAGTATACTTGCTTACATACTTATTGCTATCATCGCCGGACTGCTGTTATGGGAATTGATAGACCTGATCCGGATTATCACAGGATCATTGAACCCCGCAGATGGTGAATATCAATAATTACCAATTTCAAACACCTTATCGTCCGCTAACCTTCTTTATATTTATTACAGCCTTCTGCCCTACTTCGTTATAAGCAATCACATTATATTTCTTCTGCTCGTCTATCAGGGTCAGGTTGGCAGTATTAGGCGGCTCATTCCCTTCATTTTCAGCAATAATAGTCAACTGGTCCATATCGCTGCCATTAGAGCTCAGGGGAACCCTTAAACGTTTCTTCTCTGCCTTAAGTGTGTAGTTCTTCAGTAGAGTATCTTTATTATAAAGAATCGTAACAACATCATAATCTATCTGTCCCCCATCCCAGATATCAATAACTACCGTATCGCTACGCCAGTCATATACAGTCTCAATGCCCCTGGTGATCTCATCGTTAGTAGTAAAAGTGTCTATCGGGTTAGTGTATATTTTCTTCGTGTTTTGTTTTGGGGCACTGCTGATGGTATCATGTTTTGGGGCAGGGTTAAAAAGCTCATTCAGCAGATCGGTATTTAACAT
>CAIYVS010000391.1 GCA_903929655.1 uncultured Bacteroidota bacterium
AGCGATGTCGATGCCCTCCTGCGCGAACACTTGCTGGCACAGACCGATGACCTGCGCAGGTGTTGAATTCAAGGGAGTGAGGATAGGAGTAGCGTATGACTACAATATTTCTGACCTCCAGACAGCCTCAAACGGTAATGGCGGGTTTGAAATAGCGTTACGTTATATTATGCCTACACCGCTCGATTTTGCTCATAAGTTAGTTTATCCATGCTCGAGATTCTAGAATAAATTAAAAGAAAGGACAAAAAAAAACAGAAAGACTTTCTTTTTTTCAATCAAGTTTATACTTTTATATCCATTAACAATGCTCAACCACATGAGAAAAAATTGGCTGTTCCTTTTTTTAGCAATTATTCTGGTTACTGTTCAATACAATGCAAATGCGCAGGCGCAAAAAGAAAAGTACAGAAACAAAGCAAATGACCCTGTAGAAAAACTACCTTATTATAAGAAATTAAGGTGGGCAGACGGATTGTTTCGTGCGGGTAGCTATTTCAATGCTATTGATTATTACCAGCAACTGAAGCAGGAACAGGAACGTAATGTATATCTTACGTATCAATTGGCTGAATGCTACCTGATGACGCGCGATTACGTGCCTGCTGCACAGTATTACCAGGAGGCATATACTTATGACTCCAAACTGTATCCGGAAGCTATTTTCAAAGCCGCTTTGATGCTGAAGCAGCAGGGTGAGTACCAGTCTGCAATAGCTACGTTTAATAAATTCATTGCTGATAATCCCAAGACTTATAAAAAGTTGAAGAAGCGCTCTTTGCGTGAAATTGAGGGATGTAATATGGCTATGAATTCTATTAAAGATCCGCAGGCGGTAAATGTTGTAAATGCAGGTCCTAATGTGAACAGCGCTTATACAGAACTTTCTCCTTACCCACTAGGTGATACTGCATTGCTGTTCTCTTCCATGCGCCAAAACAGCGAAGTTGAGGTAGATAAGAGAAGGCGTGATGAATACATGGCACGTTTCATGGTTTCCCGTAAACAAACGCATGTTACTGAAGTAGATTCTTTCCAGTGGCCATTAACGTTTGTAGATGGTAATTTTAATAAGTCAAATGCCCATACCGGAAATGGTAGTTATAGCCCCGGAGGTGACAGGTTTTATTTTACACGTTGCGCTGAACAAGATTCAATGAAGGTGATGTGTAACATATATGTTTCTAAATTTGAAGGAGCTAAATGGAGTGAACCTGAACTTTTAGGGGAAGGTATTAACGGGGATGGTTCTAATACCCAGCCATTCTGCGCTAAGGTTGGTAAAAAAGAAGTATTGTTCTTTTCTTCAAACCGCACCTTACAAAGCCGCGGTGGATATGATATCTGGTATTCTATAATTGATCCGCGCAATGGCACTTATCGTCGTCCTCAAAATGCAGGTAAACAAATCAATACTGATCTGGATGAGATCACTCCTTATTATGATTCCCGTGTCAGCAAATTATACTTTTCATCAAATGGTTGGGTTTCTTTTGGTGGTTTTGATATCTACTCTGCAGATGGTGGCCCTTCCCGTTACCGCAACGTGCAGAACTTAGGTTACCCGATCAATACTTGTGCTGATGAGTTGTACTATATTAAAGATCCGGTAGGTAAACCAGATGCTTATCTGGTATCGAATCGTATCGGTTCAATTGCTTTGAAAAACCCGACATGTTGCGATGATATCTGGCGTATTCAATACGAGCCCAAACTTATGGTTACAGGTAAAGTTGTGAACCGTAAAAGTCAGCAGCCAGTTGAAGGAACAGT
This sequence comes from uncultured Bacteroidota bacterium, assembly GCA_903929655.1. Classification (GTDB taxonomy): domain Bacteria; phylum Bacteroidota; class Bacteroidia; order Chitinophagales; family Chitinophagaceae; genus JABDGU01. The sequence continues at coordinate 1,774 of CAIYVS010000391.1, forward strand.
TGTGAAAATGGTTGACCAGAAAGGAGATTTACAAACATTCAATTCAACAGATGGTACTTTCGGTTTTAATATGAGCCGTGGTCACTCTTATGTAATTACCGGTGACAAGCAAGGTTATTCTTCTACCCGTGCATCTGTAAGCACAATGGAAATTAAACGTTCTGATCCGGATGACACGGTTACTGTAACCATATATATGGATAGCATTGTTCATGATTTCCATGTTGACAACGTGTATTATGATTATAACAAGTCTGATCTACGACCTGAATCCACACCTTCTTTAGATTCTCTTGTTAACTTCATGAAGGATAATGGTTCGCTTACCGTTGAAATTTATTCATATTGCGATTCGAAAGGTAATGACAAGTATAATGATGAACTTTCACAAAAACGTGCACAGTCTGTATTGGATTACCTTGACAAAAACGGCATTGATAAAGGCCGTATGATAGCTAAAGGTTTTGGTAAGAAATTTGCAGTGGCACCTAATGAGGTTAAGGGCAAAGATAATCCCCAGGGTCGCCAGTTGAATCGTCGTACTGAATTCCGTATTGTTACTGATGTGCCGGCACGCCGTATTATCTTCAATAGTTCTAAGCCGGGTACAATGGACCAGCAGGAAAGAAATCTGCTCATCAATCAAAATGTGAATGATGATGAACCAGATGGTGGTGACAAAGGTGAACCAGATTTGGCAAAACCAGGAAACCGCGTAAATAAGCAATAATAATATAGTAAACTTATATGAAAAGTCTCCTGCCTGTGCGGGGGACTTTTCTTCTTTAAAGATATGCAGTACATAAAATTTATTATTCAAACCGGGGATACTGAATTAAAGGAGGTGCTTATGGCACAGCTTACTGAGTTTGGTTTTGAAGGTTTTGAAGAAAATGATGAAGCTTTGCTGGCGTATATCCGGGAGCCGGTTTATGATGAACCAGCAGTGCAGCGTTTTTTAAACGAAGGCGAGATACGATACAGAAGGGAAATAGTGGAAGAACAAAACTGGAATGCCCAGTGGGAAGAGAATTTCCAGCCAGTTATTGTAGATGGTTTTTGCACGATAAGAGCGGATTTTCATAATATCAGTGTGAATACGCCGATGGAGATTGTAATTACACCCAAAATGTCGTTCGGCACAGGACATCACGCTACTACGCAGCTGATGATGCAGCTGATGAAAGACATGGAACTATCTCAGAAGAAAGTTTTGGATTTTGGAACAGGAACGGGGATACTGGCAATATTGGCTGAGAAACTCGGAGCGCGGCAGGTACTGGCTATAGACAATGATGAATGGTCATTTGAAAACGCGATGGAAAACGTTAAGAAAAATGATTGTAAAAATATATCACTTCAACTTGGATCAATTGAGGATTGTGGTAATGACAAGTTTGATATAATTCTTGCTAATATAAACCGGCATATATTGCTGAACACTATGCCTTTTTTGTATAGCAGTTTAAATAAGGGTGGGTATTTATTGATGAGCGGATTATTGAAAGATGATGAAACAATTATTGTTGATAAAGCTGCAGAAGAACATTTCAAGCTATTATTGAAATGTGAAAAAAACAATTGGATAGCTTTATTATTTGAGAAAATATAAGGCATTTCCATAAATTATAGTAATCGGAATTTAAGGGTTTTTAAGGATAATTTGTATAAAATTCTTTTAAGGGCCTATTAGGTTTTGCGATAAAGAACGTATATATTTGTTTCCCTCAATAAAGTAATCGGAATGGTAATTGCAGTTTTGATTATAGTAGCTTACTTGCTTGGTTCTGTTCCTACAGCTGTCTGGATAAGTCAGAAAGTATATGGTCTGGATATTCGTGAACATGGTAGTGGTAATGCAGGTGCTACAAATACATTCAGAATATTAGGTTCTAAGGCAGGGTCTATGGTAATGTTCATAGATATGCTGAAAGGCTTTCTTGCTGTAAAACTGGCTCTTTTTTCTGCCTTTGCCTGGACCAGTGAACCTTTTGTAAATCTGCAGATTTTTTTAGGGCTTGCTGCTGTAGTGGGTCATATTTTTCCGGTATGGGCTGATTTCAGAGGGGGTAAGGGAATAGCTACTTTATTTGGTATGATCTTATCTATTCAGCCACTTGTAGCTATCAGCCTTGTGGGCGTTTTTATACTCATGCTTTTCCTCACAAGGTATGTGTCTCTGAGCTCTATAAGCGCCAGTGTAGCATTCCCCTTGCTGATCTTGTTTATTTTTAATGAACCTGAACTTAGCTATCGTCTTTTTGCTATTTCCACTGCTTTTCTGGTCATACTGACACACTATAAGAATATAAACAGGCTGATCAACGGGAATGAAAATAAGGTGCCTTTTTTCCGTAAACGCAGAATGGGCCGCAGGGGCTAGGTGCAAATCTATTCAATTATCTTTATGGCATTGTAGAAGTATCAGGAATGATTTCCTTTCTTTGATGTATTATTTTATTTTTTTTTAATTTTGTTTGTGCAAAATATTCCTGTACATAAAAAAATACTGAGCTATTTATTTCCTGTCCTTATAAGACGTGCTGTAAGCGATATCAATCCACTTATTGAGATCTATTTTTATCGCGGGCAATGGCAATTGGCAACCGCGGATGCTCTATATTCTGATGGCGACAGATACAGGCCTTTGGTAGCAGCATATAATGTTATGAAACAAGTATTGCCGAAACTGAAAGATGTTTTGGTTTTGGGTGCAGGGCTTGGGAGTGCAGTAAGTATTATGAGGCGTATGGGCTTTCATCCTTCTTTTACATTGGTTGACTATGACAAAACGGTATTGCAATGGGCACTTGAGTTTTCTGAAAGGGTGGTGGGACAAAATATTATTCCGGTATGTGCAGATGCATCAGAATTTGTGAATAGCAATGAGGAAACTTACGATATGCTGATCGTTGATGTTTTTCTGGGCAGGGTAGTACCTGATTTCGTAACAAGTATAGATTTTTTAGAAGCTTGTAAAAAGAAACTGAAGCCGGGAGGCTATATCATTCTTAATTACATTATCAATGAGCCGCTGGGGTGGGGCGACATGAAGAATAATTTTGAGAAAATTTTTCATGAGCCCAAAGTCATTAAACTGGATATAAACCGTATCCTTATAGCACAAATGGTTTAATCTCTACAGTTTGGCTGACTGGATGCGCAGGACTTTCCTGTTTTTCTTTTGCACGCGCATTTTTTCAGGCACAAGTTTTAATATTTCGTCCATGAGGCTTTGCAGGAGGGCCATGCGAACAAAATGGCCGTTTGTAACCAGGCTTATCTCGCGCACCGGTTCCGGATCTACAAAATAGCGCACACGTTCCATCTGATCTTCATTGAATTCTGTAGTAGCTAATTCGGGGAGCACGGTAAGGCCTTTGTTCTTATCAACCAGTTTACGAAGGGTTTCCACATTGCTGGACTCGTAGCGGTATGGTTTGTTGATCTGCAACTGCTGAATATGTTCACTGCAGAGGTCGAGTATCTGGTTGCGCATACAGTGGCCTTCATTGAGCAGCCAGATACGGTCCAGTGCAATATCATCGGGAGAAATGAGGCGTTTTTTCAATGCTTCTTCTCCTTCTGAAAAATATCCTACAAAGGGTTCATAGAAAAGCGGATATTCTTTAATCCCGTTTTCCTGGAGGGGGGTGCTTACCAGCGCTGCGTCTATTTCATTATTGTGTAATGCTTTTATAACACGGTGGGTTTCCTGTTCGGTGATCTCTAATTTTACTAAGGGGTAAATAGTGGCATAATTTTCGAGCAAACCAGGTAAAATATAGGGCGCTACTGTAGGAATGACGGCAAACCTGAATGTACCACTCAGCGTGTTTTGCTGATTCTGAATGAGTTCATTTATTTTTTCGCATTCGGAGAGTATCTGGCGGGCCTGTGTAATAATGGCTTCTCCAATGGCTGTAATTGCTATAGGATGCTTATTACGGTCGAACAGTTTTACTCCCAGTTCTTCTTCCAGCTTTTGGATTTGCATGCTCAGCGTGGGCTGGGTAACAAAACATTTATCGGCTGCAGCGACAAAACTTTTATATGTAGCAACAGCTACTGCATATTCGAATTGAGTAATGGTCATTGATGAAGGCAATTATAAAGCAAACCTAATACATAAAGATGATATAGAGTATGGCTCTATCATCTTTATGTTAAATGAGTTAATATTTATTTGCATTTTTTATTTAAAACAGGTATATTTAACATATTGTATATTCTTAACTTATAAAATCAAACCGATGAAAAGCAAATCAAATCTTAAAAGTACTTTCAGCAAAAAAAATAAGTTTTTAGTTTTTTTATTTATTCTCACAACTCATAGCTCTTTTTCTCAAACTTTAATACCTGCAAGTCATGCAGACAATTTAACAATTTTAGGGAATGGACCATTAAACTCTGCGATGATTGATATTGCCTATAACTGTGTGAATTATCCTGGTCATCCAACTTGCCCTCTCTACTTAAAAGCGATAGTTTCAGACGGATGGGACCCAACTACCGCATCATCGCAATTATTAGTAGATGATGGTATAAATACTCCTGTTATTATTCCTTTTATGGGTGTTTCTCCAGATGTGATAATTGCCAATAATCCTTCTGCAGTGGGTACGGATTATTTAATAGGGGTCGTTTATGGTAAGGACAATTTAATATATTGTGGAACTGCAGTGCAAGGGTTAAGGGATATTTACTTAGACGTATACGACGTATCTTATCCGGGCATAGTGCCGGGAATGTTCATCTCGACTCCTGTAACATATTTAATCTCTAATGGGAGTGCTTCATGTGTGGGTACTGCCCATATTGACGTTATTGCAGATTACTTGCACATGGCAGCACCGGGGCCAATGCCAATGTGTAGTCAATTCGTAATTACCTATAATGATATTAATTCGATTAGTTGTGGGAGTGCAAACCCACAATATGGTATCAATTTATATTGGGCTGATATGGCTGCTCCAGGAACACCATTAGGAACTTATAATGATCACAGTATGACTTCTCCTTCTGCTACTCTTATTTATCCGGACGTTGCTGCGGTTCAAAGATTTAATGGCCTGCGAGGGAGTGCAGATATTGTTGCCTATTATACTTACAATGATTATGTATCTCATAAGCTTTATGAAAATGAATATAATTTTACAACTTCAACTGCGGGTACTACTAATATTTTAGGTGTTAATATGGATGAATATCCCAGGATAGATGCAATTGATAATTATGGATTTAATGATATTTCAACATCCGGCA
>CAIYVS010000392.1 GCA_903929655.1 uncultured Bacteroidota bacterium
TTTCGGATTAGTATGATGATGATGATAAATTGGAGAATATAATCAATTTATTTAAAGGTTTTCTGGAAAAGAAGTTGTTTCAATTTCTTTGAAACTGCTTCCTATGATGGTATAATTGATAACAAGTGCGTCCGTTGACTTTGTTAAATCACACCATAAATAAGAAGAGTTCCGGGGATCGGGACTCTGGAGATAGTTTGAACAAGAAAAGGATCACTTTGTCTTGATTTTGTCTTTAAATACCTTTTTGAATTTTTCGAGTTTGGGCTGTATAACAAAAGTGCAATACGGTTGGGAGCCGTGCTCGTTATAATAATCCTGGTGGTAATCTTCTGCAATGTAAAATTTCGTAAATGGCTCAATCGCCGTAACTACATCATCTTTAAATGCATGCTCTTTATTTAGCTTGTTTTTGTAATCTTCCGACTTTGTTTTCTGTTCTTGCGTATGATAAAAAATAACTGACCGGTATTGGGTGCCTGCATCATTTCCCTGCCTGTTAAGGGTCGTAGGGTCATGGCAGGTCCAGAACGCGGCGAGCAGTTCATCAAAACTGATCTTTGAAGGATCATAGTATATGTTACAAACTTCTGCATGGCCCGTTGTGCCGGTGCATACATCATGGTAGGTAGGGTTGACCGTGTGGCCGCCGCTATAACCTGATTCAACTTTTAAAACGCCATCCAGTTGCTGGAATTGGGCTTCGGTGCACCAGAAACATCCGGCTCCAAATGTTGCGGTGTCTACTTCATGTTCTTTGCCATTTGCCTGTTGCTTGTTCATGTCTTTAAAAATTTTGGTATGGGAGAAATTTTCATTTTGTGCACAAGCACTGAATTGTATTGCTATCAAGGACAGCAGGAGATTTGTTTTTAGTGTCTGGAACATGGTTTTCAAATTTACAAATAGATACGCCAGGTAATGAGAAAAGGTTTTATCAGTGCCTAAAATAGGGATGGTTTTAACATGGAATTAGAAAATATATAGGCATTATGAAAAAAACTTTTTGATAATTGCCCGGCTTACCTAATTTTGCGCCCGGAGAGATGGCAGAGCGGTCGAATGCGGCGGTCTTGAAAACCGTTGACTGTCAAAGGTCCGGGGGTTCGAATCCCTCTCTCTCCGCATAGCCCGTTCCTTGTTTGGAACGGGCTTTTTTATTCCATTGTTTATAAGGAGGAATAGCTTGGTGCATATGATTACGATTTGACAAGACCATTTAAAATAGATAATGTGGTGTGCAGAGAGGGGGGAAATTGGGGATGCAATATGTAATTAATGAAAAGTCCAAGCTTCTGTATTGATTGGGAAGTGTAAGTTAGGTATTGACCAGTATGGATATATCAGTGCATTTGGAGAATGCTAAACAGATGCCTTAGTATGCCGGGTTTCAACATTTTGCCTTGAAGAGTATGTTAATTTTGTGTTAGGAATTTTTGTATGAAAATCTGAAAGCCTTTGTGGTAAAGGCTATCGGGTATGTTATTTAGATAAATGTTAATTTCAAATCTCCGTGAAAACACCCTTGCGTATTAAATTATAAACCACTAAGTTTGATGAAATATTATTTAGAGCTGGTAAGACATAATTTATTAACTCTATTTTTTTATTTAGTAAAATTGAAATAGCTGTTTCCTTATTCCATGACCCATCTGTTTTTTTATTTTATAAAGGTTCAGTGAATTTGTTTTGATTTCTTATCAAATTATTTTGAAAAGGGATTGAGATCAAATTGACTTTAGCTGGTGCCCTGAGCCCTATCTTAATATTACAAATGTAAAGTGGAAGTCGTTATTTTAGAATAACAGCTATGTCAAAATGATTCGACGGAATTGTGTGTAAAGGGTAGTTTTTTATTAGCTTGATATAACAGCAATATTGTTTACAAGATTTTAGATATTATATTTCTTAACCAAAAAAAACAAAAAAATCATGGAAGGAACACTAGCAGTTGTCACCTGTTTTGCGGGGAATTTTGCCCCAAGAGGCTGGCAATTTTGCAATGGGCAAATACTTGCCATTAACACAAACACAGCTTTGTTTTCACTACTCGGTACCACTTACGGTGGTAATGGTACGAGTACCTTTGGCTTACCCCAATTACAAAGCCGCGTGCCTGTAGGTACAGGACAAGGACCAGGTTTACCTAATGTGGCACTTGGCCAGATAGGAGGTGTTGAGAACGTAACGTTACTTCCGGCTAACCTGCCACCGCATGTGCATAATGGTCCTGTAAGCATACAGCAACAGTGTAATGCAGTGAACGATGGGACCGGAAGCCCGGCAGGAGCCTATTTAAGCAATGGTTCTCCTAATGGGTATGCGACTACAGCCGGTACCAACCAGTTTTATAAAGCCGGGACTTATACTGCGACTATCCAGACTGCGGGATCGAGCATGCCTGTCTCTATATTAGAGCCTTATATCGCAGTGTATTATATTATTTGTACACAGGGTTTATTTCCAAGCAGAAATTAATTTTTAAAAAAATTCTAAAACACATTGATATGTTTGTAGATCCAACAATAGGAAACATTACCATATTTGCAGGCAATTTTGCTCCTATGAGCTATATGTTCTGCGATGGCACTTTGTTGCCAATAACTAATTACCAGGCATTATATGCCATAATAGGCACCACTTACGGAGGAAATGGCGTGAGTACATTTGCACTACCCGATATGCGCAACCGCGTGGTGGTACATGCAGGCCAGGGACCGGGTTTAAGCCTCTATGTAGAAGGACAGGTGGGAGGACACAACAGTGTTACTTTGCTTTCTTCTAATTTGCCCATGCATACGCATACTTTTACTAGTATTACGGCACAATGGCCTGTTACAAGCGGCAATGCAACCCAAGGTTCGCCAGTAAGCGGCCTGCCAGCAGCGGTGCCCAGTGACCCAATTTACGGTACGACACCTACCACGACGATGGCTGTAAGCAATAGTGTGGGATTAAGTGTAAGTAATGGAGGTAATACTCCGGTAAGCCTGCAATCTCCATACCTGGCCATGTATTATATTATTGCCGTGGAAGGCATATTCCCTTCACGTAATTAATAGCAATTTAGTTAACCAATCTTAAAAAACTTTTAAAAAGATATTTTATGGAAGGAGTTATAGGTTATGTTACTTTATTTGCCGGCAATTTCGCTCCCATGAACTGGGCCTATTGCCAGGGGCAGATATTGAATATTCAATCCAATAGTGCACTGTTTGCCATACTGGGCACTTATTATGGAGGAAACGGTACGAGCACGTTCGCATTGCCAGACCTGAGGGGCCGCAGCGTGGTAGGGGCCGGGCAAAATTTTAATCTGGGTGAATTTGGCGGTACCCAGTCTGTGACCCTGAGCGCTACACAGATGCCAGCGCACTCGCACCAGGTGAATGTTGGTGCAACATATGGTTGCGATGACAGTAGCGGTACAACCGTTGCTTCGCCTGTAGGCAATGTATATGCAATAGATTCGGCGCAATCTTCCTTTGTTTATGCCGGGGGGCCTGGGAACAACCAGTTTATGAAGCCATACTCGGGCAATTTAACAATGCAGTCTGCGGGTACGAGTACACCGTTCAACATTGTGACGCCTTATATGGGGTTGAATTATATTATCTGTCAGTATGGGATCTTCCCAAGCCGCAATTAATATCAATATAGTGATGTAATAAGAAAATGGATGCACAGCATCCATTTTCTTTGTTATTTTTGGACGGGTTGGATTGAAGTGCAAAGACTACCGCTTATGGCGGGGCGTGCTGCGGAGACGCAAAGTTTATGGATGGGAGTTTGGATACTTCCTTCATCACTATGATAAGGAGGGGTATAGTTGCGCTTCGACTTTGATGCCAAGTGTGGTGTTCAGATACTTGCTTCGTGCTAGTGACAATCGCGAGATGAACATCCCCACTGCTGACGCACAAGGCCTGCGCTTGTCTCCCTTCACCCGCACAATAAGGTTGACCGCAAGGGGAACTGCGTTGCACGAGTAGAGCTTGCTGCTCAGTACCAATGACAAGTATCCTATTGGAGGGTGATTGCGGCACCCCTGAAATGTGTCGCAGGATGGGAATGCTAAAAATGGAGAATAGAGGGTCAAGGTTATGGTGCTTGATCAACAACAAAAAGATTTTTAATAAAAAGATTATTATAAGAAGATATGGCTTTAAAAATAGGGTTTTTATTACCGAGGTCAACTGATTACCCGCGAATGGGTTTTGATATGCTGGATGGATTGAAATGCAGACTGAAAGCTGCGGGGCATGGGGATGTGCAGTTTTTGACAGAAAATATAGGGTATGGTGAGGATCAAAAATTAAGCTATGCAAAAGCTGAAAAATTTTTGATGGAAGATGCCGTGGATATGCTGATAGTATATAGCAGCCAGATGAATGCAGAAGCATTGTACCCTTTGGCAAATGTGGCGGGGCAGCCAATTATCTTCCTGGACGCGGGTATGCAATTTCCTAATGAAAAAGTGCCTGAACTGTGTTATCATATTTCGTTACAGGGTTTAAACGCATGCAAGCAGGCGGGAAAGATGGCAGGGAAAGGGGGCCGAAAAGTATTGATGGCTTCATCGTTTTATGAAGGGGGATATGCCGGACCTTTTTGCAGCGTAAAGGGCCTGGAGGAAAGCGGGGGGGCTGTATGTGCTAATTTTGTAAGTGTTCATAAAATAAGTGAGTTTAATATAGACATCTACCTTGGACATTTGGAAAATGCAGGGGCGGAAAGCGTAATGGCCCATTTCAGTATTTACTTGTGTGACCTGTTTATGAAGGCCCTGAAAGCCGCAGGGGGAAAAGCAGTAGGACTGCCTTTTTATTGCGGGCCATTTATGGGTGAGGAACAGATGCTGGAACAGGCGCCTTACCCCGGAGGGGAGTTTCATGTGGTGATGCCCTGGGCAAGGGGCGTGGAGAATGCGGCCCAAACATCCTTTTTGGAAATGATAAAAAAAGAAAAAAACAAAGAAGCCAATATATTTCATTTGCTGGGATGGGAAGCAGGTATAGTTGCAGCGCGGGTAGCAAGCGAAGGGGCGGGCTCTCTAAAAGGATGGCGTTATGAAAGCCCGAGGGGGAATGTGACTTTTCACCCCGAGACCAACCAGACTTACGCACCCTTATACAAGGCAATGATAGTTGCGAATGGGCCAGGCAATTGCAAAATAGAAGTGAAAGGAACAATAGCCATCAATGCAGATGAGCATATAAAAGTGCAAATAGAACGCCCGGAAGGGGTGGTGTCGGGGTGGAAAAATAATTATTTATGCATTTAAATGAGCTGCGGGTAGCTGTGCTGCTGAATGACCGCATGGCACTCCCTGCTGTGATGCAGTTGTTGCAGGCCGGGGCGGTGGTGGCCGTGGGAATGGTGAACCGACAGGGCGAGGTGAGGATGGTGGCGGAGGGGATGTGCCAACAGTTGCAGGTGCCCTTCAGAGCGTTTAATAAAAAAACATTTGGGGCAGAGATTAGTGCATGGCTTGATGAACATAAGCCTGGCATGGTGCTGGTAAAAACGTTTCCGTGGCTGATACCGGAAATTGCGCTTGCGTTTCCAAGGTTTGGCTTTATTAATTTTCATTATGCACTGCTGCCTGAACAGAGGGGTGGTAACCCTATATTCTGGGCTATCAGGAACAGGGCGGAAAAGGGTGGGGTAACGGTGCATAAAATGGATGCAGCTTATGATACGGGAGCCATATTGTTCAGACAGGAAATACCTATTAATGAGGAAGATAGTTTCGGGATGTATACGAGTCAATTGGCTTATGCGGGGGCTGCCTTGACGGGACAGTTGCTGCAAGCTATACTTTCTGAAAAAGTATTGCCAGAAACGGTGCAGGATGATACTAAAGCTGTATGGTATAACAGACCCATGCTTGAAGACCTGGTGATAAACTGGGACGGCATGAGCAGGGATGAGATAAGGGCGCTGGTGAATGCGTGCAACCCCTGGAACAAGGGGGCTGTGACGAGTTATAATGGGTGGCGGTTTGCGATATGTGATACTAAGATAGTGGGTAATAAGATTGCTATTGAAACCAAGCCGGGGACTATTGTGGCGATGGATGAGCGGCAGGGGCTGGTGCTGGCATGTAAGGAACAGAAGGCTTTGTGTGTGGAGAGTGTTTTTTGCGAGGAGGGTATTATGGCGGGGTATAAGTTGAGGAGGTTTGGTTTGAAGATTGGAGCCTCCCTGACCCCCTAAAGGTGGACTTTACGCGAGTAGAGGTACATCCTTTGTTTACACAGATTTTTATAAATACCGTGAAAATACGCTTGTGTGGCAGGCTTATGTGGATTATATTTGACTTTGTGGAAAACTTGATTATAATAAAAAAAGAAAAATAACTATCTTGGCTACTGATTCTTAGTTTTTTGCTGATAATAAATTCAATCATTTATTGGTGATTGATGTGTTAAATACCTGTTTTTTTAAATCACAATTTCACCATATCTGCACATTTGTGCTGAGCCTTTGACAACTTCTATTTTGCTAGACCATATCAAATGCTGCGGGCTACACCCAGCATTTCTAAAAA
>CAIYVS010000393.1 GCA_903929655.1 uncultured Bacteroidota bacterium
TATTCAACGGCTATACCCAGCCTGATACCGTAAGTGCTGGTATATGAAGAGGAGAGCCCGGGAATATTACCTATCCCAAGACCCGATAAAGGGGATGTGCTATTACCTGTCTCACTGATATTGCTCATGTTAAAGCCTATTTCAGGGCCCAGACGGAACTGGGCGATAGTGTTGTATGTGAGCAAGATTATGCAGGTAAATGATAAGAGTAGTTTTTTCATAAACATAAATTTATACTAAAGTAAAACTGGCAAAAGGATATATCAAGAGCTTTACGAAGGTATTAAAAAAACAAAAGGCTACACCATGGTGCAGCCTTTATGAAATGATATATAATTAATTATTTGCCACCGAAGAAATAACCTGCACCGATGTGGATACATGTGTTATGATCAGTAACACCACTTACGTTAGAAGAGTTAGCAAGAGAATAGTCATATCCTGCACGGAAGAAAAGACCCATTTCAAGTTCATAACCAACATTGATACCTGCACCAAAATCAAGAGGTTTTACCTGACCCGCATTAGAACCGAATTCTATTGTTCCAGAAGCACCTGAAGGAAGACCGGAAAGTGAAGCACTTACACCATAGCTTAAAAATGGAGTAAGGCCGAAGAATATTTTACCTGGTCCTGCATCCAATTTATAAACAATGTTTATTGGAATGTGAATGTAATTGAGGTGGGCAGTAATAGGGTCTACTTTAAAACCCATCATAGAGAACATGACACCCGGTTGAATAAAGATAGCATCTGTAATACCGAATTCTGCAATAACACCAACTCTGGCGCCAATAGCCATTGTAGGAGAAGGAGAAGGTGCGGGACTTTCAGATACATTGGCCATGTTAAGTCCTAATTCACCACCAAAACGCATTTGCGCATTTGTAGTTGTTGCTACCGATGCGATAGCGATAATGGATAAGAAGAGTTTTTTCATATAGTGTGTGTGTTTTGTTATGGGGGCGAAGATACTATCTGTATCTTGAATATCAAAATAAGCTGTCTTATACCAGATATTATATTTAATAAAATAATAACTTATTTATATACTGAATGTAATTATGAGTATAAAACACCTTGTTTTCTAATGTATTTACCCATTTTATTCTACGTATAGCATTGGTTATAAACAATTCATCGGCAGAATAAAGTTTTTTTTCTGATAAGTCTTTTTCTATTACTATGATATTGTTTTTTGCCAGTGATAAAATAAGATGGCTCCTCATAATGCCTGCCACACAACCAGATGAAAGTGGGGGAGTATATATGATTGCGTTCTTTACCCAAAAAATATTGGCTATGGTGCTCTCTATAATATGGTCGTTTGTGTTGTAAATAAATGCATCATTCCATTTGCCGGCTTTTGCCTGCTGCGCAGCTATGGCATAAATAAGTGCATTGCTTGTTTTAAGGTTGGAGAGGCTGTCGGGGCTTTTCTTTAAACCTGTCGCCAGCCCAACAACAAGACCATTTTCATTCAGCTCTGCAATATTGGGTTCCAGATCAAAGCATTCTAATATAAATCCGGCATTAGCAGAAGAATCAAACAGGCCACCTGAGCCTGCGTAAAGCTGCAGGCGGACGCGGCAAAGCTTTTCAAGTTTATTTTTTTTTACTGTTTCAATTATTTCTTTTTCAAAATATTGGGGGCTTATTAGTTTGGGGATATCGAAATGCAATTGTTCCAGGCCGGAAAATAAGCGTTGCCAATGGAGCTCTTTTAGCAGTATCGCACCGTCACGAAACAACATAGTCTCAAAGAGGCCATAAGCATAACGGAAGGCGCGGTTATCGTAAGGAATGGAAGCATCTGCCGCTGTTACGATTTTGCCATTAATATTAATATACTTCACAGATAAATTTAAAATACAATGGTAAAATAAGAGAAAATAGGTAGAAATTATGTTTTGCACTGCCATAAGCGCTTTGCAAATTGTACTTTTGCACAAATTTGTTAAGCGTATGAAGTTTGAAAAACCTGTTGAAGTGCAATGGCTGGCTGAGTTTACCGGGGCTAAATTAGTAGGTAATGCAACCCAAATGGCAAGTGGTATCAATGAGATACATAAGGTGGAAACAGGTGATATCTCGTTTGTGGATTTTGAAAAATATTATAATACCTGCCTTAACTCTGCAGCTACAGTAATTATCATCAATAAAGAGGTGGAATGTCCTGAAGGAAAAACACTTTTAGTTACAGCAGATCCTTTTAGCGCCTATGTGAAAATTGTAAAACGTTTTCGCCCTTTTGAGCCTGCCAATAAAATGATAAGCGACAGTGCAAGGATAGGTGAAGGGACACATATACAGCCAGGTGTTTTTGTGGGCAACCATGTTAATATCGGGAAAAACTGCCTGATACATCCGAATGTGACAATTTATGATCATTGTGTAATCGGTGATAATGTGATCATACATGCGGGTGTTGTTCTGGGTGCGGACGCTTTTTATTTTAAACGCCGCAAGGACAGGGAAGTACAATATGATAAACTGGAGAGTTGCGGACGCGTAATAATAGAAAGTGATGTGGAGATTGGTGCGGGCACAACTATAGATAAAGGTGTTAGCGGCGATACGATCATTGGCCAGGGTACCAAACTGGATAATCATATACATATAGGACATGGTGCAGTGATAGGAAAGAATTGCCTGTTTGCAGCACAAGTGGGTGTAGGTGGAAAGGCGATAATAGAGGATGAAGTGATACTGTGGGGACAGGTAGGTGTGAGCAAAGATCTTACCATAGGTAAGGGTGCGATTGTGTTAGCGCAAAGCGGCATACCATCCAGCCTGCAAGGGGGTAAAACTTATTTTGGAACGCCTGTTGAAGACGCAAGGATGAAAAAGCGAGAGCTTGGCTGGATAAAACGCATACCTGAAATATGGGAAAAGGTGAAGGACCTGAAAGCCTAAATAAGAGCCAGCTTAGTTAAAGAGATCCCATGTAACAGGTTTTTGCAGAGCAGGAGATTTCCATTCGTTTTTTAGCAGACCAGCGATAATGATGTCTTCCAGTTTGCCATTCTGAAGGCAACTCTGGCGAATAATACCTTCTATTTTACATCCTATCCGTTCAGCTACTTTTGCGCTGCGGGTATTTTCGGGGATGAAGTGTATCTCTACTTTATTCAAACCTACTTTTTGAAACAGAAAGTCTATGAAGCGCAACAGGCATTCATGAATAATTCCTTTGCCTTCATATTCTTTGCTGATCCAGTATCCCAGTTGTGCTTTTTTGATCGTGTGGTCCCAATGGTGCATGCCAATACCGCCAATGATCTGGCGTTTATAAAAAATACCAAGCGCCAGGCCCTCCTGCGAATGTTGCTGCTGAACTGCCTGCTGCAGGAATTGCAGCGTATGATCCGGTTTTGTGGTATTATCTACCCAATTGAGCCAATGCCTTAAATGCTGCCGGGAACCATTGACAGCATTGAATAGATTGTTAGCGTCCTCCAGTTCGTAGGAACGTAATAAGATATCATTGTCTATGAGAATAGAAACCATAGACCGTGAATATAATAAACTTAGTGTTTAAAATGACGTGTCTGTGTAATTACCAGGGCCATATTGTGGTTTTTACAAAACTGAATGCTGTCATTATCCCTTACCGACCCCCCGGGTTGTATAATAGCATTTATTCCCGCTTCATGTGCCATACGTACACAGTCATCAAAGGGGAAAAAAGCATCGGAAGCCATCACGGCGCCTGCCAGTGAAAAACCAAATTGTTTGGATTTATCTATGGCCTGTCGCAGGGCATCTATACGGCTGGTTTGTCCGCAGCCCTTGCCTATCAGTTGTTTGTTCTTTACTAAAGCAATGGCGTTTGACTTTAAATGTTTGCAAACAATATTAGCAAACAAGAGGTCTTCTTTTTCAGCTTCGGTGCAGTCGTGAGCGCCTGCTTCCATCCACTCTGCATAGTTTTTATTATCCGCTTGCTGGACTAATACCCCGTTTAGAATACGTTTGTACTCAGTGGCAGGATAAAAGGCTTTCTTTTGTTGTAAGAGTATGCGGTTCTTCTTTGTTTTTAATATGCCAAGCGCATCTTCATCAAAAGAAGGTGCAATTAAAATTTCGAAGAAAAGCTCATTTATTTTTT
Source organism: uncultured Bacteroidota bacterium (assembly GCA_903929655.1). Lineage (GTDB taxonomy): Bacteria > Bacteroidota > Bacteroidia > Chitinophagales > Chitinophagaceae > JABDGU01. The sequence goes on from CAIYVS010000393.1 coordinate 4,112, forward strand.
TAGCTACTTCCAGGGCAATTGACTGGTTGCTAACCAGTACCCCGCCAAAAGCGCTTTCGGGATCTGCAGCCAATGCTGCATCCCAGGCATCGGCCAGGCGGTTGCGTTCTGCAATGCCGCATACGTTTGTATGTTTGATGATTGCAAAAACGGGTTTTGAAAATTCTGATACCACCAGGCAGGCAGCGTCTACATCTACCAGGTTATTATAGGAGAGTTCTTTGCCGTTCAGTTTTTCAAACAATTCTGCAAGGTCGCCATAAAATGCAGCGTGTTGATGCGGGTTCTCGCCATAGCGCAGCCAGTATTTATTGCCATATGACAATTGAAAATGAGGGGAGTCTGAAGAGCGGTTGAAATAGGCTGCTATAGCTACGTCGTAATGGGCACATTCTGTAAAGGCTTCTGCTGCATAACGGCGGCGGTCATCGAGGCTGGTTGTGCCTTGCTGTTTTTCAAGCAGTTCAAGTAATCCGCTATATTGGTTGCGTGAAGCAACAATGCATACGTCTTTAAAATTTTTGCCTGCTGCACGAATGAGCGATACGCCTCCTATGTCTATCTTTTCTATAATGCTTTTTTCTTCTGTAGTTTGTTTTACTGTTTCTTCAAAAGGGTACAGATCCACGATCACGAGGTCTAAAAGAGGAATTTCATATTCCTGCACATGTTTCTGATCGTCTTCAAAATCGCGCCTTGCCAGTATGCCGCCAAATACTTTGGGGTGTAAGGTTTTCACGCGGCCCCCCAATATGGAAGGGTAACCTGTTACACTTTCTACAGAGGTACATGGAACGCCCAATTGTTCAATAAAAGTTTGAGTGCCCCCGGTTGAATATAATTTTATACCGAGATCGTGCAGCTTGCGGACAATGGGTTCCAGCCCATCTTTGTAAAAAACAGAAATGAGAGCAGCTTTAATTGTACGGTCCATGTAATTTTTTTTAGAGCCGCAAAGATACTAAGCTTTAGGCAAAAATTACTGATATGAACTTATTACAAATGCGCCATTGTATGCCAGGCTGTGCAGGGGAATATTGCTTTCTTTACTTTTTTCAAAATATTTATCGATAATATAGCGTGAATTGTTGTTGCCCAGTATGATCTTTTGAGGTGAGAATGTTTCCATGAGCTGACGCAGGTCTGTTTTCTTTAAGGGATAGTTAAGTACCAGGTAATCGACCGGGAAATGGGCGGTAGTTGTTATTGGCTTATTTAATAATAGTACTGTTTTATTGCCAATGAGGAATAGGTCTGATGGCGGTACATTTTTAGTTCTCCACGCATTCCAGTTGGTATGTGCCGGGCGCAATATATAGTCCTTCTTGTTTGCAGTGACTGAGGTATCGGTATTGAGCACGCTGAAGTATTTGCCTTGTATTAGCTCAATATGGTTCATCTTGTTAATATTATAAACGACCAATTGTTCTCTACGGAGGCTGGTCCATTCGTCGTGGCAAAAGAAAATAAGAAGACAAGATAAGGAGGCAAGACAAACAAATATTGCGGGCTTGGTTTTCTTTAGCAGGAATATTGCAAGGGTGGAAATTGAAATATAAACCAAAAATAGTTCTGCTGCGCTAAGCACTAAAAAATGAAAGGAAGTAGGATTGATATTTTGCAGCCAATAGATCATACGGTTGAAATAAATAACCATTAGCGAAGCTATAATGCCAAATGTGTTTGCAATAAGAGGTATAAAACCAAAGCTTACTATGAGCAGACCTAAAATGGATACCAGACCCATGAAGAGGAAAGCAGCAAGGTTCGCGATAATGAACATGAGCGGGAACATATGAAAATAGTAAATGACAAGGGGAGCCACCAGTATTTCTGCTGCTATACTTGCAGCCAGGGCCTCCCAAAGCTTTTTTGAAATGATGTTAAGAGGTGAAAGCAACTTATAAACAGGCTTGTAAAATAATATAAGCGACAGGACTGCTACGAATGAGAGCTGAAAGCCAATGGAAAACAGCCACATGGGTTCTGCACACAAAAGGATAATGGCAGTGGCGAAAAGATGATTGAGGCTGTTGGCGTTTTTCTGCAAAACAAAACCTAATGCCAATATTGAAAACATGGCGGCTGCCCTTACTGCAGAGGGAGGCGCCCCTGCCATGACAACATAAAACCAGACAAGCGGGAGCGCTATGACATACTTGATCCAGGTATATTTTTTATTTTTCAGCCACCAGAACAAAAAGGATACGCCTAAAAAGAAGATGGTGATATTGCTGCCTGAAATGGCAATAATATGAACGATCCCTGTTTCGGAATAGGCATTGAGTAAGTTTTGATCGAGGTATATCTCATCGCCCAGCAACATGGCCTGAATAAGATTCTTTGCACCTGTATCCGGGATGTATTTTTCCAGTTGCTGGGTACACCATTCATGCGTTCTTTCGATAAGCGAGATATCCTTTGCATTGGCATTTGCATATAAAGCAATGTCGTGCGGAGACAAAAATTGCTGATAGAATAAATTATTGCGCCCGCAGTAAGCGGCATAATCAAACTCGAAAGGGTTACCCTGGTTTTGAATGGCTTTCCATTTATCCGGCACAAAAACAGTATCGCCTTTATGAAATGGGAATGTTCGCCCGTTTTTATATACGTAAACAAAGGCCTGTCCTTTTGTGGGCAGCGTTTTATTGCCATGTAGCGACTGTAATACTTCAAGTTCTATTTTAAAGGTTTTTTCTTTTTCTACAGGTGTGGTGATGATGCGGGCAAGATAAGCATCGGCAACATTAACTGAATTGCCAAACCATGCGTGGGAATTTCTTATGTCATTAAACCAGCACAAAGACCATGCAATGCAAAACAAACTAATGTTGACAAGCAGGAAATTTGCCAAAGGGGTAAAGCTTTTTTTGGGCAGGGATGATACCAGCAGGAACAAAGAAAACGAAACAAGACTGATAGCTAATACTATATCTGCAGAGAACTGTCCTCTTATTTTAAACAAACCCGGATAGTAAAAGAGGATGCCTGCTATAAGCGGAAGCAGTAGGCGAAAGAAAGGAGCCGTTTCCCAGAAATAAGCTTTATGTAGTGGCCAATGCTTCATAAAAAGCGATGGCCTTAATGTACGAATTATTTATTAGCAATGTAATTTCAGGGCAATATAGCCTTATTCAAATCTTCAAGGCGTTTCCTGGCGGTTTGCACAAATGTGCTGCCGGGATAATCTATAATCAGTTGTTCGTAAAAGTGTTTCGCCTGGCTATTGTCGTGCAGGTACTTTTCGTAGATCTCGGCAGTTTTGAAAACAGCATCGTCTCCCAGCACATCTTTGCCGTATTTTTCGTAGATGGTTTTAAGATAGTCGAGGGCTTTATTGTATTCGCGGTGTTTTTCGGCAAGGTTTGCCTGCAGCATCAGTATGTCATCATCAAGGGGGTGTTTTGGGTAAGCCTTGGTGAGGCTGTCGAGCAATACTTCAGCCTCTTTGTCTTTGTTTTGAAACATGAGGAGATCTGCATATGCAAAACGTTTCAGGGGAACAAAATTGCTGTCGGAGGGTGTGTTCTCTGTAATAAGTACAGAAAGATAAAGTGCATCGTTGGCAATGAGTTCTGAGGTAGAAGCTTTTAATACAGACAACTGCCCCTGGGCCCAATCAAAATCTCCGACATAAAAAGACAGTTTCGCATTTCTGAATCTTGCTTCTTCCCCAAGTGCGTCCTGCTTAAATTCCTTATCTACCTGGCTATATAAAAGTGAAGCGTCCCATATTTTGCCGATGAGTATGTAATAGTCACCTAGCTGTAAGGCACATCTGCCCGAAAAGTCGCGGGTTACTCCCGGTTGCTTAATTACATTATGCAGGATATGAATGCTTTTCTCTACATCATTTGCATATTGTGCTTCTACCATTGCAAAATCGCTGGCGGTTTGCTGTGCATAATATTGAGGGAAGTGTACAAAAAAAGTGTCGTAATCATCAGTAAGCTTTTTCACATCTTCCGGCTTGAAAGAAGGGTTATCCTGTAATTTCATCAGGGAAGCATTCAATTCTTCTGATGCGGCTATGATATAAAAGGGAAGTTCGTTGCCTTTGGCCTTTACTTCTTCATATGATTTTATAGCGATGTCGTATTGTTTTTCCCTCAGTGCAGCACGTGCAAATTCAATAAGGCGCTGCCCTTTTGTGTTACCCCTTTCTTCCAGGGCTTCCATCTGGATCAATGCACCGTCCCAATCATTTTTTTGTATGTAAAGCCATGTTAAGATCTCAACATAATAAGTGTTATCCGGGTGCTGGTTTATTTTTTTAATCAGCGCTTTTTGAGTGAGTTGTAATTTCTGAGGGTCGTTACCCAAAATTTCGAGCATTACCCCTTTTGTATTTTCAGTACTAGAATATTGCATGGGGCCGCTATCAATCAGAACATCTACAGCTTTGTCAATAGCACCGGATTTTGCATATAATTTTGCGATAGGTACATTATAAATGGGGCTACCACCCAGTAATGCTTTAGCCCGCTGGAAGACCTCTAAGGCATATTGATCTTTGCCGATGGAAGTGAAAGATGCTGCCATTTGCTGGGTGACCATATCATCACCGTTCAGCATTGCAATGGCATTGTTATATTGTTCCTCGGCTTTTTTTGTTTTCCCGGCAGCTTCATACAGATGTCCCATGTCAATGTGCAGCAGGGGATTACTTGGTTGCACACTTTCCCGGTTATCAATGAGTTTTTCTGCCTGTTTATATCTTTTTGCCGAGATCAATGCAGAGAGGTACTCATTATATACCTCAGTAGAAGATGTATTATAAATGTTCTCGAAAATGTCAATGGCTTTGTCATATTCCGTATTGTTCATGTATTTACGGGCTTCAACAAGTGCACTGTCCTGGGCGTGCGCGGCAGAGCACGCAATGAGGAGCCATGCAATGCAAATAAAGTGTTTATACATCCCCGCCAGGCTAATTAGCTTTCCCATCAATATTCCCTTTAGCTGCTTTGTTAGTATTTGTTTTTTCTAAAACGAATTTATACCCGTCAAAATTGTAGGTATTGTAATTTCCGGCAAAGTAACCATTTTCTGCTATGACCGGAACTGACAATTTTTTCCTGTTTTTACTGAATAAGATATCAGGTACCTCTACAGGTTTTGTATAGGATGCGAGATCGTACTTATACTCCTTGTAAGAAATGGAATCATTTTTGCTGTCATAAAATATGGAAGCCGGCATGAGGCCCTCTTCTCCATACCTGGTTTCTATTACATTGGCCGAAACCCTTTTAAACCTTCCCTTAAGGTTGTAAGCATCTTCCCCAAATAAAAGATATATTGTTTTTCCTCCTTTTGTAAGCATACTGCTAACGCTATAAGGAGCGTAGCCATCCAGGTACTTTGAGGAATGGATACCATCGCTGGTCTTATAGAAAACAAGTCCGCAACGAAAATGCATGCCTATGAATGAATATATCTCCCAACTAAAAACCGCACAATTATGGTCATCTGAAATGCTGTAATCCAGGCCTTCATAAAGAAGTTTGTTAAGGTCATCTACTATAGTGTAATTACGTTCCACTGCATAGGAGAGAAAGTGATAGAACTTGTTATTCATGATGTATAATGAATCCTGCGATTCCTGGCTGGTGCTGTTTTGCAGTCGGTGCATTTCTTTAAAATAGTTGAGCAGTTCATTCTCGGTGGCATCATCAAAGCAGCCCTGGGCAAAAACCGGTGTGCCAGAACTTAGTAAAATAAAGATGAAAACAGATAAGAGGTACTTCATAGCGTTTAAACTTTTATTCCTTTGATTTTTTTTCTGAAAACATATTTTTTGCCATTAAAGACATATTCCCAGTATTCATTGGCCAGGTGCCCGGTTCTTGTTATTACGGGTATGTAAAGACTTTTTTTATCAGGACTGAAATGTATGGATATGATCAAAGATGTAAGCGAGTCATAAGTGACATCGTAAACAAAGTCAATATAGTTTGTAATTTTCTTTTTAGTTTTAAAAAAGGGGATGGCATTTAATTCGCCGTTCTCTATAGTATAGGCCTTAATTCCCTCTGCTTTATCGTGAGCGGAGGCAACAGTACAATCTGTTAAGAGGTATACTGTCTGGCCTTTTTTTGTCTTTACGGTATTTATTTCGGTAGGGTAGGAGCCGGGATCCAGGGGTTTGGAAGAATCAGAAATGTCGTTCAATACTTTTATACTGGCATTGTTTCCAAACCTGTATTGGGCAAGGGAGTTAAAATAATGCATGGTATTGCCTGTCCATGTATCCCAGGCATAAATCCTGAATAGTTTATCTTCAGAGATCATGCTCATCAGGCCCATGTTTTCAGCGTTGCTAAAATGAGACCCGATGGTTTTGTAATCTGATGCAATGCCTTTTAAATAGGCCATGAGGTGACGGTTCAATGCGAACAGCGAGTCGGATTCCTCGGGTGCATATTTGTGCGCATTTGCCTGTACGTTGATGCCCTTTAAGTAGGAGGCCATCACACTATCCATATAGGGGATATAGGGCATCCTGTATTGAGCAGATGCAAATTGGCAAGTAAACATCCCTATAAAAAACAGCGCAATTATTTTTTTCATCTTATATCTAATCAGGATTATTTTTAGTTTCTTAATGGTTTACCTGTTTGTAATATGCTTTGCAGTCTTTCCAGGGTTTTGCGTTGTCCGCATAAGCTAAGGAAAGCTTCCCGCTCCAGGTCGAGGAGGTACTGTTCGCTTACATATGCGTCCAATGTCAGATCTCCACCACACATTACATAGGCTAGTTTTTCTGCAACAAATTTATCGTAGTCTGTAATGTACTTGCCTCTCCACATGGCATGGGTGCCGGAAAGCAGTCCTCCAAGACCACCACGTCCCTGTACTTTAATATGTGTACGGGGACTCGGTTGGGTATAGCCATGCTCATGCAGCATGAGTACTTTTCGTTTTGCATCTGCAATGCGTCTGTCCGGATTGACAGAAATGCTGTCGAAACCCGGGCGCAGTATGAAATTATCAAAGCCCTCCTGTGCTGATGTGGAGACCTTTGCAGTGCCTACATTAATAAACAGTTGTTGTAGATAGTTTACTTCTATGTCTTCTTTTATATTTCTTTCTGATGCACGCAGGGCCATTTCTTTAGTGCCACCGCCACCGGGAATGAGGCCTACGCCCAGTTCTACCAGGCCTATATATGTTTCTGCTGCGGCCTGCACCCCATCTGCATGAAGGCACATTTCGCAACCACCGCCCAATGTCATGCCATGTGGAGCCACTATGACAGGGATACTGCTATAGCGCAGGCGCATTGTAGTAGCTTGGAATTGACGGATGGCAAAATCGAGTTCATCATATTCCTGTTCTGAAGCGAACATAAATATTAAGGCCACATTTGCCCCGGTGCTGAAATTTGCCCCGCCGTTTGCGATAACAAGACCTTTATATTTTTCCTCAGCTATGGCAACACTTTTCATCACGCCCTCCAGCACTTCGCCACCTATGATGTTCATTTTGGTGTTCCAGCGAAGGGCTACTACATCATCCCCGATATCATATAATTTGCAGGCACTGTTTTGCCAAACTGTTTTTTCATCCAGGTGCTCGAGTAATATGAATGAGTTGGCGCCGGGTATGAACTGGTATGAGTGGCTGCGGGGATCGAAATATTTTCTTTGCCCGTTTTCTGTTTTATAGAATGTGCTAAACCCTTTGTCCAGCATTTGTTGTATCCAGGGAGCCACCTCAAAACCTCCTACCTTCATCTGCTCCAGTACTTTTGCCACACCCAATGCGTCCCAGCTTTCGAAAGCACCTATTTTCCAGCCAAAACCGGCTTTCAGGGCATCATCTATTTTATAAAGTTCGTCTGCTATTTCGGGAATGCGGTGAGATACATAAGCGAACAGGAGGTGGTGGAACATGCGATAAAACTCGCCGGCTTTGTCCTGCCCGGCATATAAAACTTTCAGTCTCGCTGCCAGATCATCTATTTGTTTTGCGGCCTCAATAGTGGCAAATTTTGTTTTTTGATGCGGGCCATACTCCATTGTCTGCAGGTTCAATGTAAGTATATCCGATTTGCCCTTTTCTCCTTTTACCTTTTTATAAAAACCTTGCCCTGTTTTATCTCCCAGCCACTTGTTCTCAATCATTTTCTCAAGGAAGGGAGGCAATTTAAAAATCTCTATTGCTTCATCATCCGGTACATTTTGCGGCAATGCTTTTGCCACATGTACGAGGGTATCCAGGCCCACCACGTCGCCTGTACGGAAGGTAGCTGATTTAGGGCGCCCTAAGATAGTTCCTGTCAGGGAGTCAACTTCATCCACATTCAGCCCCAGTTGCTCCATTGCTTTAAAAACAGCCATGAAGCCAAATACACCTACCCTATTGGCGATGAATGCGGGGGTATCTTTGCATAAGACCGTTGTTTTGCCCAGGAAACGATCTCCATAATCCAGCAGAAAGCTAATGACATCAGGTTTTGTTTCGGGGGCCGGAATGATCTCCAATAATCTGAGATAACGGGGAGGATTGAAAAAATGGCTGCCGCAGAAATGTTGTTTAAAGTCCTCACTACGCCCTTCTGTCATCAGGTGTATGGGTATGCCGGATGTGTTGGTGGTAATAAGAGTGCCGGGTTTGCGGTATTTTTCTATTTCCTCAAATACTTTCTGTTTTATGTCAAGGCGCTCTATGACCACTTCTATTATCCAATCGCAGTCGCCTATCAGGTTTAAGTTATCTTCTGTATTGCCTGTAGTGATCAATTCCGCAGTTTTCTTGCTATAAGTAGCGGAAGGACTACTCTTGAAAGTAGCCTGTAAGGCATCATTTACAATTCGGTTACGTACTTGTTTGCTTTCCAGCGTAAGGCCTTTGGCTTTCTCCGCATCGCTGAGTTCGCGGGGTACAATATCCAATAAAAGGACCTGTACCCCGATACCTGCAAAATGACAGGCAATTCTTGAGCCCATTACCCCGCTACCTATCACCGCTACTTTACGTATAGCCCTGTTCATGAAATGATTTTTAAGACCTCACAATTTATTGAAAAAAGAGCTCTTATGCAGATATAAGAATAAATCTTAACAAAACTCAATGTAATAAGAAGAGGTATTTAAAAAAAGTCTAAATTTCTAAGGAAGATTTAATACTCAGGCAATTTGAAGCTTACATTATTAAAAAGGAATATGATTTATTGAAGATGCTGACAAATAAAATGTTCCAATTTCTAAGGAAGATTTTATAAAAGGGCTTTAAGAAGAAGTAACAATAAGTTTTTTTTGATTGTGTAGTTTGGTCATATTAGGATTTTGGTTATGGTTCATAAACTCGTAACAAAGGTAAGAAAAGGGGATGAGAGAGAGGCAAAAGAACATATCCACAAAGGGGTTTTGATAGCATATTTAAGTACTTTAGTTGGATATATATTTTAGAGTAAAAGCCAAAGGTTTTTCCAGCATATTTCAAAACAAAAGAAAAATGAAATCAATAGAGATTATTTCAATCCCAGTAACAGACCAGGAAAGGGCTAAAGATTTTTATGTAAACAAGCTTGGCTTTCAACTGGTAGCAGATAATGCTATGTCGGAAAAGCAAAGGTGGGTACAAGTGGCATTGCCCGGTGGGGGTGCTACATTAACACTTGTTACTTGGTTTGAGCAAATGCCTGCAGGCTGTATTCGTGGCCTGGTTGTGGGAACAGATGATATTGAGAAGGAAATGGAATTGCTGCAATCAAAAGGTGCGGAGTTGGGTAAAATCGATGAGACACCCTGGGGAAGATTTCTTTCTGTAAAAGATCCCGATGGCAATGTATTGAGCCTGCACCAGAAGAATTGATTAGCGGATAAAAAGATAAGCCCCGTGAAAACGGGGCTACTCATCTTGATTTAATAATTGGAACTTATTGAATTTATTTCTGTACCACCTGGCTTTTAACTGAGTTTACAACAACACCTACCTGGCCTATTAACTGGCTGGATAGGCCACATTTGGTTGCACCTGTAACCAAGTCGGTAACAAACTGATCGAAATCGGCGCTGGATGCCTTAGTGCCCATGCGTGAATTTTGCGAAGGATCATGGGCCGCTACCATTGTTTTACCTCCATAAGTGAAATTCTTAGCGCCTGTGGCAACACAGAAGAAATCAGTGAGGTTTTTACTTAAGGTGTTAAATCCGGTTAGATTACTTGCACCAACCTCTGAAAGTAAAACAGCAAAGAACTTATTATTCAAAGCCGTGTCGGCAGCGATAACAAAAATGGTGCTGTCCACAACAGAACGTAAACCCAGGCGGCCTTTTTCAATCATAGTGCCACTGGCTGCAGGGTCTGCAACCATAGCTGTACCACCCAATGAGTCATACAGGGTCATTGTTACAGTAGAATCACTCTTCTTACAAGAAGATACCGAAGATGCAGCAATGATGGAGCCACATACTAATGTTAGTAGTATTACTTTTTTCATTTTTTTTGATTTTTAGTTTTAGAAAATATGTTTAAAGAAACTGAAGACTTTATATGTAAGGGAATGGTTTGACATTACAGGACATCCACTTTGCAGATCTGCCATACCTGGCAGGAATTGTTCGACCTTGTAATCTGTTTGAGATTTAAATGCCCTGATTACCTGGCCTGCATTGGTTTTTGCAGGGAAATAGGTGAATACTGCAATGTGGGTTTTAGGATTGCATAACACATGATCAACACCATTTTGTTTATAGAGGCCGGCAGTGATCTTTGATGCGTCTTCAATACTAATATCCTGTTTAATGTCCATGCGGGCCATTGCAACAGTATATGGGTCAATGGGTTTGGGTCTTGTAACTATATAAATATGTACTACCAGTATCATTACCAGCAGGGAGCATACACTTGCTGAAATAAGCAGTGTTTTTTTGATGATTTTTTTTGAAGTCATAGCTGCATGTTTGTATCATATACGACACAGACAGAACTATGGATTTGTGATGCAAATAAAAAAAGTTTTTAAAACAGGCAGATCAGCTGAAATACCAATAGGAGCCCAGTTGCACCAATAGGCCAACTATATAGCCCAGCCATACTTCGGCAGGGGTATGTGCTTTAAGAATAAGACGTATGGTGCCCATAAGGCCTGCAATGAACAAAGCTATAAAGAAGGGTATGACCATATTTACCGGGCTTATCTTCATCAGCACTATAAGAATACCTATCATGCCGCCGGCTGCTGCAGTGTGCAGGCTTACTTTTACAAAAATATTGATCATAAACAAGACTATAATTCCCCAGAAACTGCCTAATAGCAATACCTTAATTATAAGAGGAGAAGGAATGTTGTTAAATACATGGCTGGCCCAGAAATAAAAGATCATGGTGGCCATTAATGGTATGATGCGCTCGCGGGTAGTTTCCATATGCAGGCTTTGTGCAAAGCCTAGTCCCTTCAATAATACTACCGTGAAAAGTGGAAAAAATAAAGTAGTAATGCCGATACTTAAGAGCCACATTTTAAACTGGGCCACAGTGACACCTGCAAAACTGATAGGGGATAATTTGTACAGTACCAAAGTCATCACAGTAGGCATAAAGACCGGGTGCAGCACATAAGATAATATGTTTGCAATGAAGCGCAGCAACTTAGGCTGTTGTGATGTTTGTTTTGTTTCTGTCATTTAGTATCAGCTATGTTTCAATTTATTCATCATTCCAATATCGGGCTTAGCCATCTTGTCATGTCTTCTATACTCATGTCTTTACGATTGGCATAATCTTCCAACTGGTCGTGTAAAATATGGCCTACACCAAAATAGGTGCTTTGCGGGTGGCTGAAATACCAGCCGCATACGGAAGATGCGGGATACATGGCCAGTGATTCGGTAAGCGTTATACCTGCATTTTCTGTAGCCTTTAATAAGTCAAAGAGTTTGATTTTCTCGGTATGGTCTGGGCAGGCAGGGTAGCCTGGTGCCGGACGTATGCCCTGGTAAGATTCTTTAATCAATTCTTCCACTGGCAAGGATTCATCTTTTGCATAGGCCCAGAATTCTTTACGTACCCTGGTATGCAGCACTTCTGCAAATGCTTCAGCCAGCCTGTCTGCCAATGCCTGTAAAGTGATCTTGCTGTAATCGTCATGCTGCTTGATGAATTCCTGTAAATAAGGTTCTATGCCATGTATGCTTACTGCAAAGGCACCCATATAATCAAGGCCTTCAGGGCTAACAAAATCAGAAAGCGAATAATTAGGTTGGCCTTCTGCTTTTTTAATTTGCTGCCTCAGGAATTCGAGTTGGCTAAGTTTTTTGCCTGTCTCGTCTTTCAGGACAATGGTATCTGGTGCGGTTTTATGTGCTTCCCAAAAACCTATAACCCCTTCTGCATTCAGCCATTTGTCCTGTATTATTTTGTCCAGCATTGCATTTGCATCGTTGAACAATTTAGTGGCTTCCACACCCACAACCGGGTCTTTCAATATCTCCGGATACTTGCCGCGCATTTCCCATGCAATGAAAAAAGGCGTCCAGTCTATATTGCTTCTTAATTCATTCAGATCATAATCTTCAAAAACCCTGGTGCCAGTAAAAGAAGGTTTGGGTGCTTTATAGCCTGTCCAATTGATCTTTGCAGTATTTTTTTGTGCTTCGGCAAATGGCAAATATTGTTTGGAGCTTTTCTTGTTATTAAAGTCTTCCCTGAGTTTATTGTATTCTAAGTTTATTTTTTCGAGGATAATGGGCTTCTGTTCTTTGTTCAGCAAATTACCTGCAATTGTTACGCTGCGGCTGGCATCTAAAACATGCACTACGCCATCCTGGTATTCGGGGGCAATTTTTACAGCAGTATGCATGCGCGATGTGGTAGCGCCGCCAATCATCAAAGGTTGTTTCATGCCCCTGCGCTTCATCTCTTTGGCCACATGCACCATCTCATCCAGCGATGGGGTAATAAGCCCGCTCAGACCAATGATATCCACATTTTCTTTCTGGGCAGTATCCAGTATTTTATCGGCCGGCACCATTACGCCCAGGTCAATTACATCATAACCATTGCATCCCAGCACTACGCCAACTATGTTTTTACCAATATCATGTACGTCGCCTTTTACGGTGGCCATCAATATTTTGGCAGCGCCCGCAGCTTCTTCATTTTTAGTACCTGCTTTTTCGTGTGCCTGCCTGCGCAATTCTTTCTCTGCTTCTATATATGGTAAAAGGACTGCAACGCTTTTTTTCATAACACGAGCACTCTTTACCACTTGCGGCAAAAACATTTTTCCGCTGCCAAAAAGGTCGCCTACCACATTCATGCCATCCATCAGGGGGCCTTCAATTACATCAAGCGGTTTAGGATATTTCAGCCTCGCTTCTTCTGTGTCGGCATCTATATAATCTGTTATGCCGTTTACCAATGCATGTTTCAGGCGTTCTTCCACAGCAGTGCCCCGCCAGGCGTCGTCTTTCTTTTCTTCTTTTCCTTTAGCTTTTACGGTTTCTGCAAATGTTACCAATCGTTCTGTTGCATCCTCTCTCCTGTTCAATATCACATCCTCGCACAGTTCGCGGAGTTGGGGTTCTATCTCATCATATACCTGCAAAGCCCCGGCATTTACAATACCCATATCCATACCTGCTTTTATAGCATAGTACAGGAATACCGTATGCATGGCTTCGCGCACCGCATCATTGCCACGAAAAGAAAACGAGACATTACTTACCCCCCCGCTTATTTTTACCAGGGGCATTTTTTGTTTGATTACCCTGGTTGCTTCTATAAAGTCAAGGCCATAATTATTATGTTCTTCAATACCTGTAGCTATGGCAAAAATATTGGGATCGAAAATGATGTCTTCGGGGTGAAAACCTACTTGTTCGGTTAGTATTTTATAAGCCCTTTCGCAAATAGAAACCCTGCGTTCAAAAGTATCTGCCTGTCCTTTTTCATCAAAAGCCATTACAACCACTGCCGCACCAAAACTTCTGCAAATAAATGCCTGTTCAATAAATTTCTCTTCTCCTTCTTTCATAGAGATGGAGTTGACAATACATTTGCCTTGTATGCATTTTAGCCCGGCCTCTATTATGGCAAACTTAGAGGAGTCGAGCATGATAGGAATCTTTGCAATATCGGGTTCTGCCTGCAAAAGATTGATGAAAGTGGTCATGGCATGCACACCGTCCAGCAGGGCATCATCCATATTTACGTCCAGCACCTGGGCACCGCTTTCCACCTGCTGTCTTGCTACAGAAAGGGCTTCTTCGTATTTATTTTCGCGTATGAGCCTTGCAAATTTCTTAGAACCGGTGACATTGGTACGCTCACCCACATTCACAAAATTGGTTTCCGGGCGTACAATCAAAGGCTCCAGTCCGCTAAGCCTCAGGAATGGTCGAATTTCAGGCATTATTAATAATAAATGTTATAAAACGAGTGCAAAGGTAGAAAGATTGGCCTATATAATGTGTATTGTATGGCTTGAGGTTTCATTCAAGCGTGTTTTGAGCCGAATAATTTTCGCAATCGGCTCAAAAAAATTGTATATTTGAGCCGAATAAATCGTATAATCGCCTCATGGGTTACAATTGGCAACAAGAGGACTGGCCTGAATTCCGGTATGATATACAACAAGTGAATGATGCACTTTTTGCTATTGCCGAGGAAACAGGGCTTCTCAATGGTATGTTAAATGGCATGCCCGCAGATTTGCAAATGGAAGCCGTTATTAATACAATGGTGGCAGAGGCTATTAAAACATCGGAGATAGAAGGCGAGTATTATAGCCTGCAGGATGTAATGTCTTCTATCCGCAATAATCTCGGGCTGAACGCAAAGCCCGAGATTATAAAAGATAAAAAAGCGCAAGGAATAGGTAAGTTGATGGTTGAGGTGCGCAACAGCTACGCAGAACCACTTACAAAAGAAAAGCTGTTTGAATGGCATGTCATGCTTATGGCAGATAGCAAGAATATTACAATAGGTAAATGGCGTGTACACAAGGAGCCTATGCAGGTCATATCTGGCGCAATGGGCAGAGAAAAAGTTCATTTTGAAGCCCCGCCATCGGCGCTAGTACCCAAAGAAATGGACCGGTTCATCAAATGGTTTAATGATACCGCTCCTGGTGGGAAAAAAGAAATTACAAAAATACCTATAAGGGCAGCTATTTCGCACCTGTATTTTGAAACTATCCATCCCTTTGAAGATGGTAATGGCAGAATAGGCAGGGCAATAGCAGAGAAAGCATTATCCCAGTCAATAAGAGGATCTATATTATTTAGCCTTTCAAGAACTATTGAAGCCAATAGGAAATTATATTACGATGCCCTGAGCAGGGGGCAAATAAGTAATGAGATAACAAAATGGATAAAATATTTTGTTGATACTGTTTTACAGGCCCAGAAAGAGGCAAGCCTGCTGATAGATTTTAGCCTGAAGAAAACCAGGTTTTTTGACCATTTTAAAGCAATACTGAATGAACGCCAGTTGAAAGTTGTGAAGAAAATGCTGGATGCAGGCCCCGAAGGATTTGAAGGGGGGATGAGTGCAAGAAAATATGAGTCTATCGCTAAAACCTCTAAAGCTACTGCAACAAGGGATTTGCAGATACTTGCAGAAATAAAGGCCTTAAAAATCGAGGGTGCGGGGCGGAGTACGAGATATGTGTTGAATTTGTAGCTCAGTGATGTGTTAAATGCGGCTCAAAATGGCTTAAAAATGAGCCTTATTATGCTTTAAGCTGAGCTTTATATGTTTTGTAAAAATAAAAACGACCTACGTTTTGTCCGTAAGTCGTTTCTGTGGTGCCGGGCGGGATCGAACCGCCGACACAAGGATTTTCAGTCCTTTGCTCTACCGACTGAGCTACCGCACCAACTTATTTTGGGATTGCAAAAATAGGACTTATCCCGGATTATCCAAAAACAATGATAATTTTATGTATCGAAAAATACAGAAAAGCTATTGTACTGTAAATATATAATATATTGATAACTAAGATTTGCAAGATTGCCTGCTCAATAGTATTTATTTCCACAATAAGTATGAATGCTAATTCCCAGGAAATAGCCCTGTTAAGATCGATAAACGGAGCACGGAATAAAACAGGGGATGTATTTATGAGCGGGTTGACGAATAGTGTATACCTGGTTTCAGGCTTTGTGCCCATAGGACAATTAATATATGGTTATAAACAACATGATAAAAAAAGCATAGCAAATGCTTGGCAGACAATAGGAGGGATAGGTACGAATGCGGTTATAACCCTGGCCTTGAAATATTCTGTAAACCGGACCAGGCCTTATATTACTTACCCTGATATTAATCCTTATCAGCATCTTAACGATCCTTCATTTCCTTCAGGGCATACTTCTTATGCGTTTTGTCTTGCCACAACTTTAAGCATAGAATACTCCAAATGGTATGTTATTGTGCCATCCTATGCATGGTCGGCAAGCGTTGGCTATTCGCGTATGTATCTCGGTATGCATTATCCAAGTGATGTATTGGCAGGTGCTATTGTGGGCGCAGCTTCGGCATGGCTAAGTTATAAAGGGACCCAATTTTTATTGCATAAACGCAATAAAAGAGTGCAGCCGGCTGACTAGAGTAGCAGAAGAATCTAAACTCGTAAAGAAATGTTTAACTTTATGAAAAATATTCAATGCTTCTTCACATTCACCCAGATGACCCCCAGCCCAGGAATATAAAAGCAGTTGTGGAATGTCTGCGAAACGGGGGCGTTATCATTTATCCT
Source organism: uncultured Bacteroidota bacterium (assembly GCA_903929655.1). Taxonomy (GTDB): domain Bacteria; phylum Bacteroidota; class Bacteroidia; order Chitinophagales; family Chitinophagaceae; genus JABDGU01. Next base: position 20,826 of record CAIYVS010000393.1, read on the forward strand.
ACTGATACGATATATGGTTTGGGTTGCGATATTTTTAATTTGGATGCTATCAAACGCATTTGCCGTATTAAGAACATTGATATTAAAAAATCACAATTTTCGTTTATTTGTTACGACCTCAGTCATATCAGCGACTACACCAAAAGTATTGATACGCCGATCTTCCGCTTACTGAAAAAGGCTTTGCCCGGTCCTTATACATTTATACTGGAGGCCAACAAGCAAGTCCCTAAAAACCTTAAAACAAAAAAAGATACAGTAGGTATCCGTGTACCCGACAATAAGATTTGCAATGCTATTGTAAGGGAACTTGGGCACCCTATTATGAGTGCCTCATTACCAATGGACACAGACGTGGAATATTATACTGATCCCGAAGAGATATATGAGCATTTTGAAAAACTGGTAGACATAGTAATTGATGGTGGCCCCGGTGAAATAGAACCCTCTACCGTAATTGATTGTACGGATTCTGAACCCAAATTGGTAAGGGAAGGAGCCGGCGACTGGAAAAATTTATTTGAGTAAAATAACACCGATTATTTTCTTTGCAGTATGTATACAGCGGATGATGAAAAACGCCTCTATAAGCAGGCCAAATCTTTAATAGAAAAAACGAATGAAAAAGATGCTTCAGAAGAAATAGAACAGCTTCGCGAAGTGATCAATTATTCTGACTGGAAATATTATGTGCAGGATGAACCCGTTTTGTCCGATTCGGAATACGATACCCTTTTTAAAAAACTAAAACATTTTGAAGACAAACATCCGGAACTGGTAACAAGCGATTCTCCTACCCAAAGAGTTGCAAAAGGCATTAGTGAGAAATTTCCACCTGTTAGCCACCTGGTACCTATGCTTAGCCTGGATAACACTTATAATGCGGATGACCTGCGCGATTGGGATAAGCGTTGCAAAGAACTTGCAGAGACAGATGAAATAAGCTACTGCGTAGAACCTAAATATGATGGTGCAGGCATATCGCTTATTTACGAGGATGGCAAACTAACCAGGGGAGCAACCAGGGGTGATGGAGTGATGGGTGA
>CAIYVS010000394.1 GCA_903929655.1 uncultured Bacteroidota bacterium
AAGCATCAGATTTTGGCCTAATCCTACATCCGGTAAGTTTGCCATGACTTTGGATTGCAATAACTCTGTAAAACAGTTACGATTAAATATAAGCGCCGTTACGGGGCAAAACATATTCAGCAGATATTATCATGATGTTGACAGACATTTCTCAACTCATGTTGATATGAGCACATTCCCCAAAGGTTTATATTTTATAGAAACCGATGCTGATGGTGAAAGGCAGATTAGTAAGATCGTTGTAAAATAAAGACTGTTTACACCTCCAGGCTTGTAAACTTAAATTCCTGGCCATTAAACAAACCTTTGTCACTTAATTTCAACGAAGGTATAACCAGCAAGGCCATAAATGACAATGTCATAAATGGGGCTTTAAGTGTAGTGCCCAGTTCCTTTGCTTTTTTGTCAAGGCCGCTATATTGTTCGGCTACAGAGTAACCATCATCTGCACTCATCAGCCCGGCAATAGCTAAAGGCATAAAGGATACCATATTACTGTTTTCAGCAACGGAAATACCCCCTTTGCACCCAATCAGAGCATTGACAGCTGCACAAAGCGAAGCATCATCTACCCCAACTGCAATAATATTATGGCAATCGTGAGCTACAGTAGATGCGAGCGCACCATACTTTAATCCGAAATTCTTAACAAAAGCAATAGATACAGCAGCCTTCTCCTCATAGCGGTTCACAACAAGCATCTTTAAAACGTCCCTTTCGGTATCACTGATTATTTTGCCATCAACTACTTTTGCCGGCATCATTAATTCGTTGGTTACCAATTGCCCTTCTATAGCCTCAATGACCCGTATCATGGGGTTTTCATGATTTGTTTTTAATGCAAAATCAGCAATATCCCTTGGCTGTGCTTTGAAATTATTGATAATAGCAACAGCTACATGAGGCAATAGAGTTTTGCCCTTTTCTGCAAGTAATTCTCCATTAATATATGTCTGCAAAACATTGAACTGTTCCGTATTGTCAATAACAACAAAATCGGCCGGGTCACCTTTGCGCAACAAACCCACAGGTAGCTTATAATGCAGAACAGGGTTTACACAAGCGGCGCTCAAAACATCAAATAAATCATATCCCTTTTGCAGTGATCTTTTTATAAGTTGATTGATGTGGTGCAACACTAATTCATCAGGGTGTTTGTCATCGCTGCAAAACATAACTTTTTCAGGATGCGATTTTAATAAACTACAAAGTGCTTCGTAGTTTTTAGCGGCACTACCTTCCCTTATCAGGATATGCATACCTGCATTTATTTTATCTAAGGCCTCATCCAGTGTAAAACATTCATGATCTGTAGTGATGCCAGCAGAAGCGTATGATATAGCCATCTCTCCTTTCAGTCCGGGAGCATGGCCATCTATTGGTTTCCCCGCATTTTTAGCTGCTTCAATTTTACGCATCACTTCAGGGTCTTTATAACGAACTCCGGGGTAATTCATCATTTCAGACAAATACCAGATATCGGGGCTTGTCAGCAAAGCTGCAACTGCCTGGGAGTCAAGATTGGCCCCTGCTGTTTCAAAAACAGTGGCAGGCACGCATGATGGGGCGCCAAAGAAAAATTTAAAGGGGCTTTGCCTGGCGTTGCTGATCATATATTCTACGCCTTCCGCACCGTTTACATTAGCTATTTCATGCGGATCTGAAACTGTCGCCACGGTGCCATGCACAACAGCCAGTCTTGCAAATGCAGTCGGCACCAGCATGGAACTTTCTATATGTACATGTGCATCAATAAATCCGGGTAATATATATTGCTGGGGAGCCTCATTCATTTCTTTGACAGAACTGATTTTACCATTAAGCACCGAAATAGTTGCGGGGTAAATACGTCTCTCAAATAGGTCAATTAATTGACCGGAAATTGTAAAGTTTTGCATGTTCTTTAATTCTTGAAAAATCAAAATACTATGAAAAATAATCTATAAATAGGTATCAGTATAATTGTTTTGGCATAATTTGTTTAAAAATATTCTGTTTGCAGCGTTTCTTTACCATATTGATTATTTTATTTGTATCAATAAATGCTCTTGCACAAAAGGAACATTTCTTTCATTTTTACATAGACAATGGTCTCCCGTCAAATAATGTTTATGCAGCTATACAGGATAAATATGGATATATATGGTTTGCAACTGACAATGGCCTTGTTAAATATGACGGGCAGGCATTTAAGGTTTTTAATACTTCTACAGGCTTACCTGCAAATGACATCTGGAGGATATATGCTGACAAAAAAGGACGTATATGGATATGGAGCCATATGCACGAGATCGGTTATATACAGAACGATAAATACAGAAGGGTTTTGAAAGCCAATAGTGATGTATTTCCTTTATCATTTAGGGAGATAGGTAATAGTATTTGTTTTTTTTCCCGTTTGGTGCCTGATGAAGACTCAACAAATGCAAACGGCATGTTGTCAATTTATGTTGATACAACTATATATAGCTCATCGTATTTGATAAGTAGCGCATATAATTATATTCCTTTACTTGATGACAATGGTAATGCCTATTATG
>CAIYVS010000395.1 GCA_903929655.1 uncultured Bacteroidota bacterium
GAGGGAAATCACAGATATAGCCAGTATATTAAAGAACTTCTTTAAAAATCAATCTCTTTGATTCTTTATGAAAGAACCCTATCCCAGGCAGGGGTTGAAATTTGCTGTAAAATTACAAAAACAGATGGTGTTTTGGAAGGAAGATATTCACAATTTTTGAAAATTGTTTTTGCGCTGAAATGTTTGCCCAAAGCTGCATTGCGGTGCCTGGGCAGTTTTTTTTGTGGATATAGTGCGAGTTGTAATGCCAGGGACATCTATTTTTTGGTAATTATATCCAGTTACACGCTATTATTATTTAAGAAATTAAATATATACCAAAGATAAAAGATAAAGGATAAAATTATTAATATAGAAGTTGTAGTTCCGTATAAGAAACCCCAAGACAAGTCTTGCTGCTTTTGGGTATAACCTTCATTAGTAAATTTAATAATAATAGCAGTTACTATTTGGACTATAAATAGAACCACTATTAAAGAGAAATTGTCAAGTAATTTTAAAAAATAAACCAGCAATAACTGAATTGCAATGGTTAATATGTAAGATATAGCCCTCAATTTTAGGACTTCTTTTGGGCGTGTTCTCTTTAGTATGTTTGACGGCTGCATTTATTATATCTATAAATGAGCCTTTAACCGATAGCTTTTCGTCGTACTCGCCACGCTTCTTTGCTACTGCTTTCTTTGCTGCTTTAGTCATAGCATAAAATTACTAAAAATAACATCGATTTATTGCCCCCGTCTTAGATACTTCATAAGTAAATGGGTGCGTATCTTTTGAAATTTTATCTTTTAATTCTTCCCATTTTGAAATAAAAGACTTTACTATATCCCAATAATGATAACCGCCCTTAGGTGTCTTAAAATAGATATATCCTACTTTATGTTGAAGCAAAAAGGGTTTATAGTGTTTGATTCTTCTAAAATCAGAATCGTGAGTTATTATTATTGCATTTTTATTTGCCGCCTGAGTTATGATGTCTATATCAGAAGCTCCCTTCCTTCCCATGAAAGAAATGGCATCTATCACATTCACGGGTATGGGACTGTGCTTATTTGCGCTTTCAAGAAGGGTTAAACCTTGCGTTAGCGATATGGGATAATTCTCATCAAATATGAAAATCATTAAGCGGCTTTTAGATAAAACTTAATTGCATCCTTAACCTCATCTTCCGATAAGTCATACAAGATACAAATATTTTTATCTGTTTCGCCACCTTGATGGAGATTGTATATAGTTTGTACTTTAATATTAGTACCCAAAATAGTAGGTTGTCCAAATTGATGCTTAGGGTCAACAATTATTTTTTTATCTCTGCCTAAAGGATAATACCTTTCTGCAATTGCATCTTCATCATAATCTATCTTATGTAAAAATGGTTCTAATAGCTGCTTAAGGTATAATTTCCTTTTAGCATCAACCTTCATTAATTCACCAAAATATTCATACCATATATTCTTTTCGTCAATTCTAATTATGTCTTTGGCGAAAGGATATTTTGTGTTTAAATCTTTGGATATTATGTGATATGCTTTTTGTATTTCCTGCGCACTAAATCCATTATCCCTTAATTGGTAGAAAGTATAAAATTCTATTAGCGTGTAAAAATTAACCGCCTTACTATTTCCATTGCCAAAAGAATGCTTACTATCACTAAATCTTTTATCCCAAAATTCATTTAGCCAATGCCTCACACGTTGTAATGGTAGGCGCAAAATGCTTGCAATATCTTTTGTGAGAAAGATGCCACTACCCAATTCTGGAAGGCTTGCATTATGTGTTTGCGTTGTCAAATCGGTAACAAAATAGTCATTTTCAACTATGCGTGCAAGTTACACAATTCTTGACAAATGCAAAATTAAATCCACATTATTTGACAATAATTCCAATTATTATGTAGTAATGTCTAATAATTTGGAATTTACATAATATAAATATTGCGTTACTTTATAGCCATTCAAGTATAAATAATGTAAAATAGTTTGTAAAATATTAGTAGATTTTACACGCAAGTATTGTCTTGGTGTGACAATCAATGAAAATGGATTTCGCCTTCAAAACAATAACAGAATTTAACGACTACTTTAAGGATGAAAAGACTTGTTATGAGTTTCTTGAAACTCAAAACTGGCAAGGTATTCCTGTATACCCTCATTTTGGGCCACTTAAAAAACCTTGTAAAGTAAAGGTACGTGGCAAGTTTACCGATATTCCTTCTTACAGATGTTCTGAAAGGGCTTGTGATCTTCCTTTCACCATTCGCACAGGTAGCATATTTTTGCTTAAAGTGCTGATTTTCAATAAAAACTCCGGACATGGGATCGAGCATTTTTCGTACTATCGGGAATGTATTTATCCAGTAGCAGACAGGCATCAAAGAACTATGAAAAATCAACATATGCCTTTGAATTTCACACCAAATATACGAACCAGGGGTAGGGGAATCCAAGTTTTTCTGTTTGAATTGTGATTGCGAGACAGATGTGACTTGTGGCTGATTTTTTAAAAAATAGTACTATTTTTCGTAATCATTTATTAATGCATTTGAATTGATGTAAATGGGGACTATCAGCAGATTAAAAAAAAACTGCTTATCACATTTAGACAGCTATGCTATACACCCTATCTATATTGAAAAAATAATGTAAAACGACTTAAACAAAAAATCATGAAACAATCTATTCTTTTAATAATGCTGGCTGTTATCTGTGCAGGAACAGTCTTTTCGCAAAAAGTCATAGCCCAAGGAGCCCATGCGCCTGCGGCAAAAGGCAAGTTCCTTATCATGTCGGATATTCATTTCAACCCTTTTTGCTATCCAACTATTCTTAACCAACTTTCCGGCACAGATTATACGGGCTGGCAGGCACTATTTGAATCGGCTGGAGATAATAGCTATGGAGTAACCGGTGAGGATAGCTATTACCAGTTATTTAAAAGCGGACTGCGGGCTATGCAGCAGCAAAACAGTCATCCTGATATGATCGTTATAAATGGTGATTTTCTGTGCCATAATTTCAATAGTACTTACAATAATTATTTTGTTGCCTATGCAAATCAAGGCCAGGATAGCCTAAGGTCTTTTATACGTAAGACTACGAGTTTTGTGTTATCGCTGATCGAGCAGTATTTTCCCGGTACGCCTGTTTTACCTGTGTTGGGTAATAATGATGATTATTGCGGAGATTATAATATACAAGCCGCGGGGTCGTTCCTGCATTTTTTTGCAGAACAAAGCGAGCCGATGCTGCGCAATTTTAAGCATAGTGATTTTATTTCTACTTTTTCGACGGGAGGGTATTATAGCGTATCTATGCCGTGGGACAGCAGTGAGGTGTTTATTGGACTGAACACTATTTTCTTTTCCAAAGGCTATGAACAATATGATGCATGCACTCCAACGAATGTAACAAATCCGGGGGCTGATGAACTGAACTGGTTGCGCTCTACGCTGGCAGATTGTGCAGCTAAAGGGAAAAAAGTATGGATGTCTTATCATATTCCGCCCGGAATTGATGTGTTTTCATCTACTCATCCCAGTGTACCTAATGCACCTTGCAATACTGTAACAAGCGGCATGTGGAAACAAGGTTATAATGATACTTTCCTATCGTTGGTGAGTCAGTATAGTGGTATTATTATGGCTGAATTTGCAGGACATACACATATGGATGATTTCAGACTGCTGTGTAAGGATAGTATACCCATTTCATTTATCCATATTACCCCGGCGGTGAGTCCCAAATTTGGGAATAACCCGGCATTCCAGGAAATGACATGGGATGCGCATAAAATGCAGCTTAATAATTGTGTGACGTATATGTTCAGAGGTATTGAAAGCCCCGGGGAAAACAATTGGGTGCAGGAGTATGATTATGCCAAAAAATATGGTGTAAAAATGCTGGATGCAAAGAGCCTTTGGGGTGTATGGAAAAAAATCGGCAGTATGCCGTCGGTACGGAATAATTACCTGAAATATTACCCGGTAAGCGCCCGGGGACAGTCCCCGTATCACTGGCATGCTTACTGGTGCGGTATCAGGTACCTGACATTGCAAGGTTTTACTAATTGCCACTGTAATCAAAAATAAGAAATGTGCCTGCCTGTGGGGTAATTTTAAGCAGGCGCTATAAAAATTCAAAAAGGCTTACTGTGATGGTAAGCCTTTTGAATAATTTGCATTTTTCTCTCTTTCTTTTCTCTCTTTGTTTGTTGTTGTTTGTTTGTTTGTTGTTTGCCCTGTTTGTTTTTGTCTGCCCTGTTTGTTTGTGTTTGTTTGTTTTTGTCTGTTTGTGTTTGTTGTTTGTTTTGTTTGTCTGCTTTGTTTGTTTGTCGTTTGTTTTTGTCTGTTTGTATTAGGATATATGCCAAAGGCGTGCCAATACTATATTGATAAGCAAGAATGCAGTAAAATCAATATTTAGTATAAAATAGTTTAATTTGAATTATTCCAAAAAATGGAATAATTGTAGGGAAATGGAAAATATAATGCAGATTTTGGCAGGACTACTGTTTAGAACTGTCGTGTTTTTTTTGTTTATTTTGCTGCAAAGCTAAATATCAATGTCCGCCATAATAATTCGTAAAGCCATAAAAGAAGATTGTCCCCGCATGCTGAAACTGGTAAGGGAGCTGGCGGTATATGAGCGCGCACCGAATGAAGTGACGGTGAGCCTGGAACATTTTATAGAGAGTGGCTTTGGGCCAAACCCTGTGTGGTGGGCTTTTGTGGCTGAAACGGATGGAGTGATAGTGGGTTTTGCTTTATACTATATCAGGTACAGCACATGGAAGGGACAAAGGATGTACCTGGAGGATATTCTGGTGACAGAGACATGGAGGGGCAAGGGCATAGGCGGCTTGCTGATGGACGCGCTGATTGCGGATGCTAAGGAGAAAGACTTTTGCGGCATTACGTGGCAGGTGCTGAACTGGAATGAACCTGCTATCAGGTTTTATGAGCGCTATAAGGTGCGTTTTGACCATGAATGGGTGAATGCAATTCTTGAGATGAAAGAAGGCTGATAATTCTAGAGCAAGAATCCTTTCTTAAGATAGCCGGGACACCTGTAAACTTTGAACTGGAAGGATACGGTGAACATGGCCATAAGATATTGGTCGAAGGTACTGGCATCGCCGCGTTGCTTGCCTGCACGACCAAGGGGTGCGTTAGGCTCAATTGCTGCAGAACGGTCTTGTAATGCCAGTGCGATGGGGTTATTGGCAAATTTGTCAGCGCCTGCATAAGTGCCGCTCACATCATCCAGGTAATCGGTAGTGGTGAGCCTGTCTACAATTTCAAAGCCCAGGTTCAGGCCAGGGCGAACCCACCATTTTACACCTGCGCCTATGGGGAAGCATACTGCAATACTGTGGTATTTACTGCCGGTATTGCCTGCGTTCTGGCCTTCTGTGCCGAGGGGGCGCAAATAATATTTTGTACCATTGAGATTGGTATAGGGGTTGTAATAGAATACACCAATACCGCCGGTTAAATAAGGGGTGAACCTGCTGCCCAGCTCGCCTGTGGAATAACGAAAGAAGTTAAATTCGGCAGTTGTTGCCAGTTCGTAAATATTGCTGGTAAAGTTCAGGTTGCGCAGATGCTCGAAAGGGTTTGTATTGTATTTATCATCATAGCTTACCTGGGTATAATTGATCATTCCTTTTAGAGAGATATAGGGATTGAAGGGGGTGCGTACAAAAACGCCTACTGCAGGGTGTATGGTATGAAAGCCGTAATTATCGTTCAGGTCACCGAAATATTGAGATCCGCCGAAGGTAAAACCATACTCGTTGCCTGAATAAAAACGTTGTGCATCTGCAGGAAGGGTGCCTGCAAGAATAAATAGAATGAAAATGATTAATGTTTTGCGCATGATGCTGCTTATGGAACGCAAAAGTAGTTGTTTTATTGTTTGGGCTGGCTTAATTCCTTCTATCTATGCCCCAGTAAAGCTTCTGACGTATGGTTTTTAGAAAATTATGTTCGTCAGGACGCACCAGTTGTATGCCAAATGATTCTTTTTTAACTGCAAGCTGTATGCTGCTGGTTATAGATTCTGTGCGGGCATCGAGGGTGCATAAAAACTGTTCGGCGCGGCCTTCTACTTCAAAAGAAATGACATTGTCGTCGGGGACGATGATGGAGCGGGTATTGAGGTTGTGCGGGGAAACTGGTGTAATGACAAAGCTGGAGGTTTGTGGAAAGACCACGGGGCCGCCGCAACTGAGGGAGTAACCTGTGGAGCCTGTGGGTGTGGCCACGATAAGGCCGTCTGCCCAGTATGTATTTAAAAATTCGCCATTCAGGTAGGTATGTATCCTGATCATGGAGGATGAATCCTTTCTGTGCAGGGTGAATTCGTTGAGGGCAAAGGGCGAACCATCAAAAAGGGGTATGCTGGAATCGAGATGTATAAGTGTGCGTTTTTCGAGTGTATAAGAACCGCGGACCAATGAAAGTATGGCATTGTCCACCTCTTCTTCCGGTATGGCAGCGAGGAAACCAAGGCGGCCCAGGTTGATGCCTATGAGGGGGATATTGGTATTGCCTACAAAACAAACGGTATCGAGCAAAGTGCCGTCGCCACCCAGGCTAAAAAGCATATCGGTATGCGGTGGAAGGTCTTTTTTGCCGGTGAACATGCGGGGTGTGGCAGTGTAAGATAAATTTGGCTGCAGGCGCTCGTAAAAATCTTTATAAAAAACGATCTGTATCTTATTCTTTTCCAGCATTTGCAGGATATGCAAAAGGATGGGCACATCCTGTTCTTCGAAGGTCCTGTTATATATGGCTACTAACATATTAATGCGCAGTTTGCAGTTCCCAGTTTGCAATTGGCAGTTTACTCGCTACTGGTGTGTA
>CAIYVS010000396.1 GCA_903929655.1 uncultured Bacteroidota bacterium
ACGATTGTCTTTCCAATGTAGTCTTATATTTCTGATAATTCGTATACTTTTTTTAGCTTGTCTAAGTCTGTCATTTTATTACCCTTAATCGTTGTCTGGAAATGAACGACCCATTTCTTTCAGTCGCTCGTAAGCCATTGATGCATTTCATATACTGTATTTTTATATTCCTTTGCTTCACCCATAGTTTTGAATTTAGCTTCGCATAAATGATGCTCGGGCATTTCTATTAAATCGTAGGGATGGGCTACGCAGTACATCCCGTCTAAATAAATTATTATGTATTCTTTTAAGTCTGGTTTCATTTTTATTCCCCTATTTAAAAGCCGTTTTACACGGCTTCTGATTGTTGTTTACATCTCAAGTAATGGCTAAGTACTTCATGTTTTTCTTTCATAAATCCAGTTATCGTTAAAATATCGACATTCCAAAAAAACTTATGATTTTGTAGGTTTATCAATCTTTCCATCACATCAGCTCTTGTTATCTCTACGTTTGTCATTTTTTATCTCTCATTGTTGTCTTGATGGGTGCAGTATAGCACATAGTCAGAGTATGTCAACTACCGCACATAAAATAATTAAAAATACTTTATGGTTAATATATAGATACTATATATATAGGCTTAAACACTGAGATAACCTTAGATATACACAGACTTACTAACAGATTATGTGGATAACTGTAGGATTTGACATATGTTGAAATATAGGGCATAATTGTGTTATTGGTAAAAAAGAGACTTTCGCAGGGCTAAACTCGATGACTTTACAGGCTGTATCTTCAACTCGTTGTTCAACATGTGTTGGTAGTGGTGAGATAATGGGCGGTGGCATGATGATGATGGACTGTCCTAGGTGTGAAGGTGTTGGTAAGATTTTTGATGATGCTGGTGATAAAAAGCCGGTTAAAGTTGAGATAGATAGACGGTCAAAATCTTACAAAGAATCTATTGCTAAAATCATGGCTAGTGAGGATGTTGATAGAGATAGAGCCGTTGAGATATTTGATGAAGAATTTGCGAAGTTATAACCCCTTTTAATTTATACTATATATAGGTGCTAAGATGGCACAAACTCCCGTTAAATCTCGAAAAGGCATTGGTGGAAGACCTACTACATATAACCCCGAAATAGCTGCTTATGTTTGCGATATAATATCTACTCATCCTCATGTTTTAAACAAGCTTAATAGGATGTATGCTGAATTTCCAGACGCAACAACTATCTATGCTTGGATGCATGCGCACCCACAGTTCTCCCAACAATATTTAGAGGCGAGGAAGGCGCAAGCCACTGTTTTAGCGGATTCTATGCTGGATGTTGCTGATACAATTCCTGTTTACCATGACGAAAAAGGCAATGAGAGAATAGACGCTGGGATGCTTGGTCGAGCAAAATTAGAATATGAAACCCGTAAATGGCATGCTAGTAAAATGGCTCCTAAAATTTATGGCGACAAGCAAATCATCGAACAAACAACATCCGAAAACGAATCATTGAAAGCAGAGTTATCAGCACTTAGAGCTCAACTAGCAGAAAAGAATAAGAGTGATTATTGATAATGCA
>CAIYVS010000397.1 GCA_903929655.1 uncultured Bacteroidota bacterium
CAGATTGATTTATTGCTTCTGACAAATATCAGCCATTAAGACCTGAGTATCACCTACTTTTACGAGGGTTTACTTTAACAACCCTTTAAAATGAAAAATATTTTATCAGTTCTTGCATTCATGTCATGCTTTGCGGCCTCTGCACAAGACATTCGTCTTACACCCCTTATGAATGAAGACCACGGGCTTGACAAAAGTTGCAATAATTGCAAAAGCAATGTCATAATCCCTGTAAACATTCCGCCAAATACGGTTTTTATTTACCTGGCTATAAGTACTAACAAAAACGGCCATTTCAACAATGTCAATTTATTCAGTCAGGTAAAACAGCTTACGGATTCACATCCTGTTAAAATACTGGGCGACCTGAGGCCTCTTATAAATCTGATAACGGGATGCGAAAAAGGCGGGAAAATCAATTTTCATGTAGAAACAGATGGCCATGAAAAAGGTCGCAATTTGTTTAATAAAGGAGCCGGATATGTCTGCGATTATTCTAAATGCAAGATAGACTTTCCTGGCGGCCCGGCTGGTTTCCAGGTCATCCAGAACAAAGAAGCAGATGTTTACTACTTTGGCGTAGAAAACCCTTCTGAAAAAGAAGGCATCTACTTTCATATTGAAGCTGTCACTGTGCAAAGAGATTATTAAGAACTAGGTTCTCCACTTTTTTAATGACCGCCCCACAAGATCACCCTTCGCACTGTTAAATAGTACCATGACCATTTAAACGAAGAAATTAGGCTTATCCAGTTTTCGCGCAATACGGTTAGCGGCATTCATTAAACCCACATGGCTGTAAGTTTGCGGGAAATTGCCCCACTGACTCCCATCAGTTTCATCTATATCTTCACTCATCAAACCAAGATGATTTGTGCATTTAAGCAGTTCTTCAAATTGCTGAACGGCTTCATCCACACGGCCCACACAGGCCAATGCCTCCACGTGCCAGAAGGCAGTGAATAAGAAAGTGGTCTGTGGTCTTCCAAGATCGTCTGCATGTATATAACGGTAAAACAAACCCTTATCTGCTTTCAATTCTGCCTCCAGAGCCAGTAGATGATCTTTTGCCCTTTGCGATCCCGGGTCCAGGTAATTCATCATGATCAGTTGCAAAGTACTCGCATCCAGATCGCTCACACCAATGGCTTGGGTATATACCTTTCGTTCAGGATCATAACATGCTTCTATCTTTTCCGTGGCTTTTGCAAGCAGTTCATTGGCCATGTTCTCCAATGCTTTATCACCAATAAACTTTGCCATTTTTATAGCAGCCTTACAGCCTGCCCATTGAAACAGGTTGGTATAACAATGATATTGTGTTGTATTTCTGAACTCCCATATCCCCGCATCTTTTTCATCAATGGTCTTTGTTATCTTAGCCAGTATATTCCTGATCCAGGTGGATGAATCATGACGTTCTTCAAATATAAAACGCCTGTCGGTATATAAAGGCAACAAGGACAACATCACCTGGCCATAAGTATCGTTTTGTATTTGCGCGGATGCCTTATTGCCAATCCTTACCGGCTTATTTCCCAGGTATCCTTCAAGCGGAAGTTCCACCTCTTCAATTATAGGACTGCCTGTTATAGTATATAATGGGTCATAACGTTTTTCATCTTGCTCCACCACATTGGTGATAAAATGAAAATAATTTTCTGCTTCTTCAAAGTGGCCTATATTGTTGAACGCATTCAGCAAATAATAAGAATCCCTTAACCAGCAATACCTGTAATCCCAGGTCCGCCCGCTCCCGTTCACTTCCGGCAGGCTTGTGGTGCTTGATGCAATTATTGCCCCGGTATCCTCATACTGGTGTAGTTTAAGTGCCAGCGAAGCACGTATCACCGGTTGCTGGTATATGATATTGATACCTGTGTTTTTTATCCAGCCTTGCCAATAGGAGACCGTGCGACGCAGAAAATCGTCAGCAGTTATCTCCAAGGGCGCTTCCAGCGGTGTGCCATAGGTAAGCACCAGGTATTTTACTTCATTCAGCACATGGTATTGTCCGTTAAGAATAAAGTTGATTGAAAAATTAGTGGTAAGTCTTAATGGGTCTTCAAGCCCCGTGAATTCCAGGTGATTACTTCC
>CAIYVS010000398.1 GCA_903929655.1 uncultured Bacteroidota bacterium
CATAAAATGCTATCAGCATCATCTTTGCAACGCGCATATGAGTTATGCGAAAACATAGATGAAAATGATACAGTGTTTGTTGCAATGGCATTAGAGTTAGATGGGCTTCTTTGGACAGGAGATAAAAAACTAATAGACGGTTTAAAAGAACGTGGATTTGACCGATTTTATTTTCAACATTCAAAATAGTTTAAGCCTTGAGTGTAATGTGTTGTTTAAAGAAACGCATCACCAGTTTAGAGGGATGGGTGGGAAGGAGGATTGATAGTATTGCAGATTGTAAATTGAATATTGATTTATTTACTAAGGCTTGCTATTAGTTGTACGTGTTGTGGAAATTGCTCTTGTAGTATAACTCTATCCGCCAGTTCAAAATCAGCAAAATCAAAACCGGGGGCTACAGTGCAGCCGCATAGTGCAAAGCCGCCGGCTACTTCAACTCTTGAGGCAAACCAGGAGCCGGCGGGTATAAGGATTTGTAAGGCTTCGCAGTTTTCAATGTCTCTGCCAAGCAGGTGTTTTATTAATTCACCATTTTCTTTTATCTCATAAATGTAAAGGGTATTGCCGTCATAAAAGTGCCAGAGTTCATCGGAGGCGATACGGTGGAAGGCGGAGAATTCTCCATATTCTAATAAGAAATAGATACTTGTGGAGGCAGAGCGGTTGCCTTTATGATTCGGGCTTAGTGCAGATAGCGGCAAAACTAAGGGTGAGCGATAGACTTCGCGGAAAGCCCCGCCTTCTATATGGCTGATGAGTTGGAGTTTGTCTTTCCAGTATTGGGCTGAGTTCATCGTTTTTGCTTATACTCATTTCGTGAGATTGCTTCGTTCCTCGCAATGACGTGAGAGTAGTTTTTGTATCCGTTCTTTACTTTCTTTTGTAGTTACCATTCTTGCATCACTATTTTTATAGGATGCCTGGCGTTTGTTTAGTTCTGCTTTTAGTTCATCCGTATATTTCACTCCAATTTTCATAATAACATAGATTATTGATACAAGTTTACATATTTATTTTGAAAGAGCTTATTTTTGACTTTGTTATGGGAACATAACAATTTTTTAATCATGACCAATTACGAAATAGCCGATCAGTTTTCGCTTCTTTCCAAACTGATGGATATACATGGGGAAGATAGTTTTAAGGCAAAGTCATATGCCAGCGCTGCGTTTAATATAGAAAAACTGCCTGTGGAACTGGCGCAGTTGGACGATGCTGAACTGTTTAACCAGAAAGGGATAGGTAAGTCACTTGGGGCCAAGATCAGGGAAATACTTTCTACAGGGAAAATGGCTGCGCTGGAAAATATACTTGCTATAACTCCTGCAGGTATTTTAGAGATGATGACTATTAAAGGTTTAGGGCCTAAGAAAATTGCCATCATCTGGAAAGAACTGGGTATAGAAACTTTGGGTGAACTGGAATATGCCTGCAATGAGAACCGTATAGCACAGGCAAAGGGTTTTGGCGCAAAGACGCAGGAAAATATTCTGCAAAGCATTGCTTATTATAAACAAAACCTGGGTTTTCATTTGTGGGCGGAAGTAGAGGATACTGCGAATGTGATTTTACAACAATTGCAAAAGACTTTTCCTGTCAATAAGTTTTCATTTACCGGAGATTTTCGCAGGCAATTGGAGACGCTGGAGTTTATTGAAATAGTTTCTGATGTTGAGAAAGATCAGTTGATCGCATCCTTCATGTCAATGGAGGGTGTAAAAATTGATGAGCAGGCGGAACATTATTTATTGATCCATATTCCTAATCAACCGAGGCTGAAATTTTATCTTGTTGAAACGGATGCTTTCTATGAAACTTTATTTACAACTACGGGTTCCAACGAGTTTTTAATCGCTTTTTTGGAGGATTATAAGATACCGGATCAAGCCCAATCTGAAGAAGTGATTTTTGAGGCCAATCAATTGTCTGTTATCCCTCCGGCACAGCGCGAGACAAAGGCTGTATTGAGCAGGGCTGCACAGCATGCTTTACCTGATCTTATACTGGCTAAGGATATTAAGGCCATTATACATTCTCACTCCACATGGAGCGATGGTGTGGATACTATTGAGAAGATGGCTAAGGCTGCAATTGATAAGGGCTTTGAATATATGGTTATCAGTGATCACTCACAAATAGCTTTTTATGCACAGGGCCTTTCGCCCGAACGTATTGCAGCCCAGCACCAGGAAGTAGATGCACTTAATGCCAAACTGGCTCCTTTCAAAATATTCAAAAGTATTGAGGTTGACATTTTGAATGATGGCAGCCTGGATTATACCCCCAAGGTGCTGAATACACTCGATCTCGTAATCGCTTCTGTGCACAGTAATTTAAAAATGAGCCAGGAGAAGGCGATGGACAGGGTATTGGCTGCGGTTCGCAATCCGTTTACAACTATTCTCGGGCACCCGACAGGCCGTTTATTGCTTTCGCGCAAAGGGTATCCTTTGGATCATAAGGTATTGATCGATACCTGTGCTGAGAATGATGTGGTGATAGAAATCAATGCGCATCCCCGCAGGCTGGATATAGACTGGCGCTGGATGGAATATGCAATAGAGAAGGGTGTGCTCTTGTCTATAGATCCTGATGCGCATGCTATTGCGGGATATCATGATATATATTATGGTGTGATGGTGGCGCAGAAAGCAGGGCTGACTGCAAAGAATAATCTCAGCTCTTATACTTTGGCAGAGTTTGAAGCTTTTTTAGAGAAGTACAGGGCAAAAAAATCGAAGGTGCTTATTTAGTGTGTTCCTTTTTGTGCAGGCGGTAACCCAATATTACTTTAAAGATGGCGTTGTCGGTGGCCTGGGTGAAGCCCCAGCCATAGCCACAATTAAATTCCCAATCGGGTGAAATATCCAGGTCTGCTGCTATAAATAATTGGTGCTGTTGCTGTTGGAAAGGGTCTATATGAGCAAATGTGCCCATAGCGCCATAATACTCAAAACCCAGCGCTACTTTTTTTGTTACATCATAGCTTGCTTTGAGGTTGGGGGAAAATACATAGCCTATATCAGAATTAAGGCCGTGCAAAGATTTGTCAAAAACGGGATTGAAGGATATGTAGTATCTCTTTATTTTTTTGTCAATTATGGGTCTTATCTCCAGGGTCCAGTCGTCTTCGCTATAATCCCTGTTCTGGTAACCTATTTCTAAAGATAAACTTGCACCAAAGGGCCAATGCCAGCTTTCGGGCACAGCAGCCCTGGGGCGTATGTGGCTGCCAACAAAGCCTGTTCTGTTATCACTTCCTACAGCATTGTAAAGGTAAAAACCTGTTTCGAACCAAGGTGTGAAACCATGCGTTATTTCAACGGTCTCATGCAGCATGTCGTTAGTAGGTAGAACTTCATTTTGTAGATTTTTTTGCCCATCAAATGTGAAATTGCTGTGCAATTCGAACATGGTTGATCCCTTTGCCACGGTTTCTGAAGGATAAACCTGTATTTCGTAATTGTCCTGGGCAATGCAGCTCAGGTGTAAAAAAAGTAAAAGAATTGAAACCAGCTTCTTCATTACTACATTTATTTTGCTATTTAATTGATTACAAAAGTATTGGGTAAATATATCAAGTAGAACAGAGAAAGGTCATTGTTTTTTTACTAATTATTTCTAAAGAACGAATTGATAACGATTTTTTAATGGCATAATCTTTGCATTAGTTTAAATGAGAATATAGTATTCAAAAAAAATCTTTTTGTTATGGACAGCTCAGAAAAAAAGATCGTAGGCGCTTTCAGTTTCTTACCCATATTGTCCTGGTTGGCAACTATTGTTTATTTTCTTTTCATCAACCGGAACCTGATCTCTACTAAAACTTTCCAGGATCATGACAGGGTGGTGGCGAATATTATCAACAATTTCCTGCCGTTTACAATTATTCTGTCTTTTGCGGAATTAATTACGGGGGTAATGATTATTTATTATGTTGTTCATATTGCCCGGCTTAAAGAGATTGAAGCATTCAATAAGCTTCTTTTGATTGTTTTCCTGATATTTACAGGTCCCATTGCTGTGCTGGTATTGTGGTATAATATGCTGAATAAAGAAGCTAAGGATGTGCCTATGTATCCTGCAATTTAATATAAGACAGGTGCCTGATTTTGAATAATAGAGAATATTAAACATAGAGGGAGCTATGTTTGTTTTAAGCAAAAGCCCTCCGTTCGGGGAGGGCTTCACTAATTGAAATAGTTCTGATAATGATACAGGAGGAAAACCGCTGCTTATACAAGCATGGTAACCGGATTTTCCAGAAATGTCTTTAATGTTTGCAGGAAGCGCGAACCTACAGCCCCGTCAACAACACGATGGTCGCAACTTAAGGTCAGTTTTAATAAATTACGCACTACAACCTGGTTGTTCTCTACCACAGGAGTTGGAGCGATCTTGCCAATAGCCAGTATGCAACTATCGGGTGGATTGATGATAGCTGTGAACTCATCAATATCCATCATTCCAAGATTAGAAATGGTGAATGTGTTACCTGTAAACTCAGGTGGTTGTAATTTTTTATTGCGTGCTTTGTCTATTAGTATAGATGCTTCATCCGCTATTTGTGATAAGGATTTCTGGTCAGCAAATTTTATTACAGGCACTATAAGCCCTTCATCTACAGCAACTGCTGTGCCTATATGTATATGATGGTTCTGGCGAATAAATTCTCCCATCCATGAGCTATTCACAAAAGGGTGTTGCCTTAGTGCCATTGCACAGGCTTTTATAATGAGGTCGTTGAAAGAAACTTTAACAGGTGATACTTCATTAATGGCTTTTCGTGCCTGGATAGCATTGTCCATGGTTACGGTCATGCGCAGGTAAAAATGCGGAGCGCTGAATTTGCTTTGTGCCAGGCGTGCGGCAATAACTTTGCGCATCTGGGATAATGGCGTATCAGTAAATCCTTCCTGCCCTATGGCTGCCTGCGGTACTTGTAATGTCTGTGCAGCAGGTTTTGCAGCAGGTGTGAAACTGTCTACATCTCTTTTTATGATCCTTCCGCCGTCGCCCGATCCTTTTACCTGGTGTATATCTATGCCTTTGTCTTCTGCCAGTTTTTTGGCGAGCGGAGATGCTTTTAATCTTTCGTCTGTAGCTGCGGACGCTTGTTGAGCCTGAATTGGCGCTGGCTGTGCTGCAGGCGCTGGAGCAGGTGCTGCTGCCGGTGCAGCGGTCAAAGCCGGAGCAGGCACAGGAGCCGGACTCGCTGCTTGTGGCGGAGCGGGTGCAGTTTCGGATTTAGGTGTCTGCGTTTTTTGTTCAGCATCGAGTAGTGCCTTATAATCTTCTCCGGGTTTACCAATAATGGCAATAATGCCATTTACCGGGGCTGCTTTGCCTTTTTCCACACCTATATATAATAAAGTGCCGTCCACATAAGGCATTACTTCCATGGTAGCCTTATCGGTTTCCACATCGGCTATTATATCATCACTCTTTACAGTATCTCCTACTTTTTTGTGCCATTCCGCTATCACCCCTTCTTTCATGGTATCACTCAGCAAGGGCATACGTATCACTTCGGCCATATATTCTAATATGTTTATTTTTGAAGACCCAAAAGTAATCAATTTTGATTAGCTATGGGGCAGATTTGGGTATTAGTATATTTGTGAATATTTAGTAGTCTATTTGCAGGTTCAGTGCGTCTTTTAGCTTTCCCAGGTTAGGGTTTTTTATAGCCATAGCTTCATACACCTCTGTTTTGCTCAGCACTTTTTCCTGCTGTGGCAAATTATCGGCTTCATCTATTTTTACCTCGGTGGTAATACGAACCATGACATTGGTGTGTGCCCTGAAAAAATCGATCAGGTTATTGCGCTCTTTTTTGGCGTATTCCTCACTAAAATCGTTTGGAGTGACAATCCTGATCTCATCATTAGGCAACATTTCCACCCTCATAGTAGAGAATTGTGCATGATAAGCGCTCTTATTCTCCGAGTGTAGTTTCTCTTTGTATTTTTCAAACACTTCAGATACAATATCTGTGTTAAGTTCTTTTTTGGGGGCAGTGGAGGAAGCTACATTGTTTACTTCTGCGTCCAGGTTACTCATGAAATCCCTGCTAATGCGCCTGCTGGGTGCCGGAGCCTGGTTACCGCTAATGGGTACTGTCGGAGCGGGCGTTTTTGTTGTAATGGGTTTAGGGGGAATTGTCTCCTGCACTTTGGGACTTGCATCATTGGCCAAATTATATACCGGCTCTTTTTCAGTTACCAGTTCTGCCTTAGCGTTAAGGCTTGATAGTATTTCAGCCTGTTTTTGGGAAACAGGGGGGGCTGCCTGAGCAGGTTTCAGAGGCTCAAAGTTTTTTTTTACATCGCCGTTCGTTTCCGCACTCACTGCCTGTAAAAGATAGCATAACCTGATGAGGCAAATCTCTACATGCAGTCTTTTATTCGTAGCATTTTTATATTCCAGTTCGCTGCTGTTAATCAGATTAAGCGCGGAGAGGATGAAATTAGGTGGCGCCTGGTTGGCTTTCTCGTAATACATCTGTTTATGCTCATTGGGCACATCCAGCAGTTTGGCCATGCGTGTGTCTTTGCACAAAAGGAGGTTGCGCATGTGTTCTGCAATGCCGTCCAGTATCACATCTCCCTCAAAACCTTTTGCCAGAGTTTCATCCAGTTGTAATAAAGTGCCGGAAACATCCTGTGAAAGCAACTGGTCTGTAAGCCTGAAATAAAAATCGGCATCCAGCATATTGAGATGCTTCATGGTTTCAGGATATGTCAGCATGCCATTGGTAAAACTGGCTATCCTGTCCAGCATGCTCAGGGCATCGCGCATACAGCCCTCACTTTTTTGGGCAATAACGTGCAAGGCTGCTTCTGCTGCAACAATACTTTCTTTGGCTGCAATACTTTGCAGGTGCTGAACGATATCGTGCGTAGTGATGCGTTTGAAATCGAAGATCTGGCAACGGCTGAGTATGGTAGGGATGATCTTATGCTTTTCTGTAGTAGCCAATATAAAGATGGCATAGGGTGGGGGTTCTTCCAGTGTTTTCAGGAAGGCATTAAATGCTGCCGCGCTGAGCATGTGAACCTCATCTATAATATATATCTTGTATTTACCCTGTTGAGGAGCAAAGCGCACCTGGTTCACCAACTCGCGTATATCATCCACCGAGTTATTACTGGCAGCGTCCAGTTCAAAAACATTAAAAGAAGTATTGTTATTAAATGATTGGCAGGTAGCGCAAATCCCGCAGGCTTCCATATCTGCAGTAGGATGTTCGCAATTGATGGTTTTAGCCAATATGCGTGCGCAACTGGTTTTACCTACCCCCCTGGGCCCGCAAAAAAGATAGGCATGCGCCAGGTGCTGGTGCCGAATGGCATTCTTTAGCGTGGTGGTAATATGTTCCTGCCCCACAACTGTATCAAAAGTCTGGGGGCGGTATTTTCTTGCCGATACTATATAGTCACTCATCTCCTTTCAAAGATAAATGGTAATAGGGAGAATCAGAAAAGGAATAAATAGATTGTGTATAGCATGTGGAGACAGATTCTTATGTCTAAAAGCTATATATGGTATAAATAAAAAAGTGCCCACGAAAGGGCACCTTCTTATTGAACATTGACTCTACTTTATTATACTAAACCTGCCTGTTTTTGTTTCAGTATCTACCATCAGACGGTAGATATACATTCCATCACTTAGCCCACTGGTATTTACAGATATTTTCTGTGAACCTGCATTTTTAATGCCCTCATCCTGATTTAATACTACACGACCCATCATATCCAGAATTTGCACAGAAAGATTTCCCGATCTGTTAAGGTTGATATCGAAATTCAATTCAGATTGTGCCGGGTTAGGATATATTTTTAATCCGTCATTTGAAATGGCCACCTTATGCAGATCGAGATATCTGAAAGCCCCACATACCTGGCTCTGAGTTGCAGTATCAGCTGCAATGGAATCTGCACTCCTGTTCCAACCGGTAACATATAAACATATAGAATGGATACTATCAGCCGGCCAATTCTGCCATTTAAAAAGATTGAGATTTGCGGGCGAATCTAAAATTGCAACACTATCGCCTACCTGCATGGGATAATTAGTTATGAATGCAAAAGTGTTGGGCGAATTCAAACTATGAGTATAGGGATCCCAGGATATAAGAAACATTGCAATTGAGTCGCTAGCTTTTAAGGAATCAGGGCCCATATTTTTAATTCTTACTCTAAACTGGACTGCTGCAGTGTCCATAAAGGCAGTATCTGTTAAAGAGGCTGCTGTAATTATTAAGTTGCAATGTCGTTGTGCATTCGCATTAATTGTTAATACGATAAGAGTAATAAGTGTAAAAAGTCTTTTCATAACTATGAAGGTTTTAGTACCTGTTATGAATAAGACGTAGAAAAGAGTGAGAGTATTGGTAGGGAATACTAAAAAAATAATTAAATTTTCTCAGGCAGGCAATTCAGATAGATCCAAATAAGATAGATGAATGCATTTAAGAGCTATTGTATAAATAGTATGCTCATCATTCTTTGTCTATGAATAATACACTAATGTTCCCAAACATTCAATATAACAGTATAAGTGCGTGTGCCTTTATAATAATCTACTTCCACCGAGACATGGGGCGGGGGAAGCGTGACACTGCTGGTATCTGCAGGTGCCGGTTTTGTGTACATTAATTTTTTATAATCGCCGAGGCCGGGATAAAAATTATCAGAACTGCTTAAATTATAACCTTTGCTTTTCAGACAATCATTAATCTGCTTTTTGTAATTGGTATAGGATTCCTGTAATTGTTGCAGAGA
>CAIYVS010000399.1 GCA_903929655.1 uncultured Bacteroidota bacterium
GTGATGGGGTGGCGAGAAGGGCTTCCGATGCCGGACGACGGAGTGTCCTTACTGGACGGTTTGCCTCTGAAGTTCAACGCCCCCGCGGGCATGGACCAGCCGAACGCTGAGTGGATTGTGCTAAATCTCGGCCGCTCGTTTACACCCCACCCGGGTGTTCCACAGACCTGGAAATATTGGGTCCCTAACGAGCCGGCCTATACAGAAATGGTTCGAGAGTTTCGCCGCAAACACCTAAATTGGATGTGGATCAACCTGGCCATCGCTGTTCTCGGCATTGTTGTTTTAATTGAGATACCAGGAAGCGTGTACCTATCACCCTGCTGTTCAATATATCGTTTTTCCTTTTTTCACTCCAGCGCTTATCTGCAATGCCGGCACCTGCAAGATGGATCATTGCATCAATGGAGCCGAGAGCAGCAACGTCGCATTCCGATCTTTCGGCATCCCATTGAGCGTAAATTAGATTTTTACTATTGCTTTGTTTAGATGACCTGGTAAAAATGACAACGCTATAGCCCCTCTCAAGTAACAGTCTTGAAAGATGTGTACCAATAAACCCTGTTCCGCCTGTTATGCCTATGATCTTCATTCTTTTTAATTATTAGCTTTGTATAATAAAGACAGATAAATAAGGCAAAGCCCTTATCTGGAATCATTAATTATTCAGGTTTTGCAGATGTATATATTCATTGAAAATCAAAAATAATATTTTAAAATTTGTCAATAAGTGTTAATTTCATTGTTTTATATGTTTAGGACTTTAAATTTACTTATCCCATTTTTAATATTTTTTTGTCCGGTTCGATCTCAAGTCTTACCTAAAGAAGGTAGTTTGTTAAATTACAGGCTGATAGGATTTGTATTTCCAGTAGAAAAAAAAGTAAATAAGTATAGACTTGAAATAGCTAAAGGACATTATGATACGGAAGACCTTTTTAATAAAAATGTTATAAAAACAGTTTCCTGCATTAAAGATAGTGTAATATCTGAAGTTCCGTTTTTCGCACAGGAATATACCTGGAGGGTAGTTTACAAAGACTTTAAAGGAGTAACTAAGAAAAGTGTTTTACACAATTTTGGTGTCGGAGCTATTACGCGTGTTGGTACGAATGACACTCGTGTGAGAGTTGTAAAGGGAAGTAAAAAGTATAAGGATGTGTATTTTTTCTCAGATTATAACCAGGTGCTGTATAACATGAATGGTGAGGCTATATGGTATATGCCTGAACGAACAGAAATGACGGAAGCCCCGAGAGATATTAAACTATCCCCAAACGGTACAGTTACTTTTTTGGTCAAAGATCAGGCTTTTGAGATAAACTACAGTTGGGATATTTTATGGAAAGGACCTAATGATGGAAGAGTGAGTGGGGATACAGCAGAACATTACCATCATGAATTAACAAGACTGGAGAATGGTCATTATATGGTATTAGGTGAAGAAAGAGTATTATGGAAGCCAAGAGACAGTATCCTGGGTGCTAATCAAATAAATACTAAAGATATATTGCATCCTTTAACTCCTTTCGGGACAATTATAGAATATGATGCAAAGGGTAATGTTATATGGTCCTGGAAATCTTCATCTTACTTTCTGAATGAGGGATCTGATATAGCTAATTTTACTCCCAGGCAGGGTAATGTAGTGGATGTACATGAAAACGCATTTTATTTTGACGAAAAGAATAAGATCATTTATGTAGGGTTTAAAAATATCAGCCGCATACTTAAAGTAAAATATCCTGAAGGAACTGTTTTGAACACTTTTGGAGAGATTTTTAAAGCTGATATACCGGAACATGGAAATGGCTTGTTTTGTCGCCAACATTCTATAAGAAAGTCAAAAAGAGGCGCTTTATATATATTTAATAACAACTCTTGCAAGGTCAATAATCCCGCGGAAATTGTTATGCTGAAAGAGCCCACAGATAGAAGTAAAATCCTTGAGGAAATATGGGAGTATGACTGTCCGACCGAAAAGGATTTTCCGGGTATATATACAACCGGCGGCAATGTTACAGAATTGAGTGACAACTCCCTGTTCGTTTGTATGGGTAATATGGCAAGCAGATTATTTATTGTAAATATGAATAAAAAAATAGTATGGAGTGCCTATCTGGAGATTCGTACTAATAATGATAACAAATGGAATGTAACAGGGCAATATAGGGCCAATATTTTTGAAGGACGCTCCAAACTGGAAAAATTCGTCTGGAATGCAGAGACCCAATAATAATACTGTACTACTCCCTTTTTGTTTTCATTCTTAAATGTTATTGAATCCTGAAAAAAATAAATTCCTGACTTTCATATACAATAAAGAATAGGCTACTACGTTTAAAATATAAACCGTCTATTAAATGAACAAAATTTTACATAAGACATTAAATAAGACAAGTCCTAAATTCTACTCTGCCCGCCTCGAATCAACTAATAATGATGAGATGTTGACCGAGTTGGTGCTAAGCATGAAGGGCTACCTGAATGAAGCAGCCAGGGATATATTACACCCCCGCCCGCAAGCTATATTGCAATTGCTTAAGAAAGCAGGTATTTGAACTGGTATTATACCAGCTCAATAACTGTTATTTCGGGTAATATGCCTAAACGACCGGGGTAACCGAGAAATCCAAACCCCCGGTTTACATATAGGTATTGGCCTTCTTCTTTATAAAGGCCTGCCCATTTTTTATAAATATATTGTACCGGGCTCCATTTCAGGAATTTGTTATCTACGCCAAACTGCATGCCATGTGTATGTCCGCTCAATGTTAGTTGCACATCAGGGTAGAATGGTCTTACTTCAGCATCCCAATGAGAGGGGTCATGAGAAAGCAATATTTTAAAAGGTACATTTTGAAAAGGTAGGCCATCGTAGGCTTTTTTCATATTGCCATACTTGGTAAAGCTCATTTTGGCGCTCCAGTTTTCTACTCCTATTATGGCTATTTTGTCTTCGCCCCGCTGCAATACAACATGTTGGTTTAGTAAAAGATTCCAGCCCAGATCTCCATGTATTTTTTTCAGGTCATCCAGGTTTTGTTTTTTTGCTTCTTTGGTTGGCCATTGCACGTAGTCGCCATAATCATGGTTGCCCAATATGGAGTATACACCCATAGGTGCTTTTAGCTCGGCGAATATTTGTTTGTATTGATCATCCACCTCAAAAGCATGGTTGTTTACAAGGTCGCCGGTGAAAAAGATCATATCCGCATTTTCCTGCATTACTTTTTTAATTCCTTTTGCCACGGCTTCATGATCATCAAAACTGCCTGTATGAATATCAGAAACCTGAACTATTCTTATTCCTTTGAAAGCCGCCGGTAAAGAATCGAATTTCAATTTTATTCTGCGCACCTGGTAGCTATATCTGTTGCTGATGCCATATAAAAATCCCGCTAGCGAAGTGCCTGCCAATAACATTGCCAACTGTAGCATGAAGGTAGACCGTGTAATGCCATTTGCAGGGGTTTCCGGCACAGTGTTTGATGCTGGTAGTATCAAATGGATCAGCCACATAATTGCCCGGCGCATATCATCTGTCAGCATTACCAGCAATACCAACACTTTGCCTATTGTAAAACCTAAAACAAAGGCTATGTAAATATTACGAAGCAGGTGCGGTACAGTGGCCCAGTTGATCTGCCTGAAGAAAATAAATCCTAGCCAGGAAAGTGCCGTCATGAAGATATATAGTGAAAGAAGGCCAATGCGCCATGAGGCAGGAAGGAATTTCACAGCAGAACGAACAACTACAATACTATAATATTCAGCAAGTGCAATAATGCTAAACGTAATTAAAAGCCTAAGACCCATAAACTCGAAAATGTTTAAATTAAAATTTCAGGAATTGATCTACCTGCTCGTTGATTGCTTTGAGAGATTGAGGTTTCAGTATAGTACCTTCTTTATCCATCTCGTCATTAATCCTGGAAAAAGGAAGTTTATTATAGAAAACGTGCATTTTAAGATAGTGCAGTATATTAGTCATATGATCCAGGCCGCGCAGGTTGCCGGCGCGGCCGTCTGCAATACCTACCAGCATTACTTTTTTATTCCACCAGCATTTTTTTATGTCGCTGTTATCCAGCATCAGTTTAAAAATGCCAGGAAAACTGCCATTGTATTCCGGCATAATGAAGACAAATTTGTCAGAAGGAATGAAATATTTTTTCTCCAGTTCAATTAGATCATCACCCCTTTCCCAAACATTTTTATTTTCAAGAGAAACGAGGTGAACGTCGGCCGATTTCCCTGAAAATGCCCTGAAATAGATGTTTGCCATCTTCAGCGTCATGCTATCTTGCCGGTTGGTAGCGGAAATAATTGTGATCATTAAAGGAATAAAATAGTATGTGAAGGTAAAATATTATGTTGAGTGACGTTTATTTGCAAAGACCTTTAAAAACTATGGCTTTATAGCTTTTAAATATAAATGTATTAATCCTTATTTAATTTGGGTCATTATAAGGGGCTTTTGTTTCATGTGTTATAGCTGCCATTTTTCCTATAAAAATCACATGGTTTTAATGAAAATTAATATTCATAATGCTAAGCGGCACGATTAAACTATTAAATTTGTATGATTTCTTAATGCAAGGTTTTATGTCCTGTAATATGTTTTTGACTAATGGAGGATATAATAAGATGAGAAGGTTAATCTAAAATTCACTTAGCAGGATGATTCCAAAATGCACTTTTCAAAACAGTTTTAACAGATGGATTATTGCGGGCCTTTTTATTTTTATCGCACTGGCTTCCTGCAATAATTCTGAGATGCCTCTAAAGCAAAAAGCTGGTTCGCAGGAAGATACCACAGTTTTTATACCACCGGACACAAGTACGATTCCCCACGACCAGTTTGGTGATATGGTACGTTATGGAAGGGAACTGGTTGTCAACACGGCACACTATATCGGGCCATCAGGAACTGTAGGTAAATATCTTGGCAACAAGATGAATTGCGGTAATTGCCACCTGGACGCAGGTACACGTCCTTTTGGGTTTAATTTCTTCAGTACGCATGCGCGCTATCCGCAATACAGAGGGCGGGAGGACGCTGTGCTAAACATTGGAGAGCGTATCAATAATTGTATTGAAAGGCCACATAACGGGAGTCCTTTACCGCTGGGCGGCAAAGAAATCCTAGCCATGGAATGTTATATGAAATGGCTTTCTGCCGGTGTTAAAACAGGCGGACATGTAAAAGGTGATGAGGCTTTGGAACTGGAACTTCCAGACCGGGCAGCAGACCCCGAAAAAGGTGCGGTCATATTTGCCACAAATTGTGCATCGTGTCATGGCAAAAATGGAGAAGGGCAGTGGAAACCCGACTCCTCAACCTATATATATCCACCCGTATGGGGACAGTTTGCTTTCCAGAGAGGCTCAAGTCCCAGCAGGGTATTAAAGCTCGCAGCTTTTATAAAAGCCAATATGCCTGATAAAATTGCTACCTGGAGAAAGCCTTTGCTTACAGATGAACAGTCAATAGACGTTGCTGCATTTATTAATGATAATGAGATTCACGCAAGGCCGCAAAAGAAAAATATTGATGTTCCGGATTATCCCGATACCAGGTTCAAACCAATTGATTATGATCTGGGGCCTTATTTAGATAGTTTTTCTGAGTCACAGCATAAATATGGCCCTTACAAACCTATTATAGAGCATCACAAAGCACACCACCTCGCCATTATTTATTAATCCAAACCTGTTGCTATGTATAAAGCCTTATTTTGTTTGCTTTTTTCTTTTATCAGTATTTGCACCGGCTGGTCGCAGATATTGCCTAAAGAAGGACGCATGCTGAACTACAGGCTGATAGGTTTTGAATTGCCATATATAAGTGGAGATGGTAAATACAAAATTGAAATTGCAGATGGGAATTATGACAGTGAAGAAAGTTTTAAAAATAATATTATCAAAACATTTTCAGTTAACAAAAAGAGATTTATAGCTGAAGTGCCCTACTGGGGAAAACAATATACTTGGCGCCTTGTTACATTTAATAAAGATCACAAAGAAATAAAAGATTCTCTGCATCATTTCGGAACCATTCTTAACCCGGAAATGGATACTGCAATTGAACGTTTAAGAATTATACAAGCGGCTAAAAACCATAAGGATGCACTGGTATTCCTCGACAAAAATAAAGGCTTGTATAATATGAGTGGCCAGCCAGTTTGGTTTCTCCCTGGTAATATTTTTTTAAAAGTTGATGTCAGAGATCTGAAATTATCGCCATTTGGCACAATTACTTTCCTGGTGAAGGATCAGGCCTACGAGATAAATTATGATGGTGATATTTTATGGAAAGGCCCCGATAATGGTAAAGTAAGTGGAGACAGTTCTGAGCATTATCATCATGAATTTACACGTTTGGCAAACGGGCATTATATGATTTTAGGAGATGAGGGATTGAGATGGACACCTGAACTGATTGCTGTTAAAGATTGTAAAACCCTGAAGGCAATAGACAATAAAATAGCAAATAACTATCCGGACATACATAAGTCTATGTTTGGAACCTTAATAGAATATGATGAAAAGGGAAATGTAGTATGGGACTGGAAATCTTCATGTTATTTTGTTAGTTCTGATTTAATCTATGAGGACTCTGCCAAACCTCAAACGAAAAAATTTGTTGATGTACACGCCAATGCATTTTATTTTGATGAAAAACGAAAAGTTATTTATATAGGTTTCAAAAACATCAGCCGTATCATCAAAATTAAGTATCCTGAAGAGACGGTAATGGATACATATGGAGAAATATATAAGCCCGGTGTGCCAAAAACAGGAAACGGCTTATTTTGCGGCCAGCACAGTATATCTGTAACCCATGCCGGAGACTTATTGGTGTTTAACAATAATCTTTGCTGTGCAGGACCCTCACCCTTTCCACCTAAGTTAATGGTCATGAAGGAGGTAGCAGATGCCGGGAAAAGCAAATTAAAAAAATGCTGGGAATATCAATGTACCACAGACGACAATGGTGCTACAAACAACAATTTCCATGCATTGTTTATGAGCGGGGGGGATGTTAAAGAATTGAAGGACAATTCACTATTTGTGTGCATGGGAGGTACATACAGTAAAATATTTATTTTAAACAGGAATAAAGAAATTTCATGGAGTGCCATTCCTGAGGTTTATTTGCAGACAGAAAAAAGATGGAGCGCACTACCCCAATACCGGGCAAATATTATTGAAGGTGCTGCAGATATACAGAAGCTGGTATTAGGGGGCAGGAACTAAGTATTATTTTGTCATTCCTCATGATTTTTCCTGACAATTACAAAAAAGCATAGTTTAATTATTACTGATAAA
>CAIYVS010000400.1 GCA_903929655.1 uncultured Bacteroidota bacterium
ATACAAGAGTGCCTACGGTTATTTTACTGCTGGTTTTGGGTTGGGGCATGAAGCAGCTTACATTGTTTTTTAATGTTGGCCTGCCTGAGCTTAAACCCTTATTACCCATATTGGGCACAATTGGTTTAATATTAATTGTACTGGAAGCTGGTCTTGACCTTGAATTGAACCATAGCAAAAGGCATGTACTCAATAAGTCCGCCATTTCTGCCTTATTGCCTATCATTATATTGCAGTTTGTTGTTGGTTATGCTTTCAGCTATTTTTCGGGTACAAGTTTTAATAATGGTATGGTAAATGCTATTCCTCTCTGCATCATCAGTAGTGCCATTGCCATACCCAGTGTACAATACTTATCTGGCAAAAACAAGGAATTTGTTATTTATGAATCCAGTTTTTCAGACATCTTTGGTGTCATATTGTTTAATTTTTTTACAACAAACGATACCATTACAATAAGTGCTGTATGGCATTTCATTTTGCAATCCATTATTATGTTGCTTATCTCAATGGTAGCGAGTATCCTTTTGGCTGTATTAATAAAAAAGGTAGACCACCGCGTTAAGTTTATTCCCATCATTATGATGGTTATTTTAATTTATACAGTATCCAAAGTGTATCATTTGCCTTCACTCATTTTTATTTTAATATTCGGCTTGTTTTTAAATAACCTGGATGAACTGAAATATATTTCCTTCATAAAAAAATTAGAGCCGGAAAAATTAGAATCAGAAGTACAGCGTTTTCGTGAGATAGTGGGCGAGATAACCTTTCTTGTACGGACCATGTTTTTTCTGTTGTTGGGCTTTACGATAGATGCCGGGAGTTTGTTGAACTTAAAAGACATACTCATAGCAGCGGCGCTTGTTGCAGGGTTTATTATAGTGCGTTACGTTCAGTTAAGACTCACAAAAATGGAGCTAAATCCGTTATTATTCATTTTTCCCAGGGGACTTATAACAATATTGCTTTTCATTTCTATTCCGGCATCCAATAATATACTATTTGTAAACAACTCATTAATGGTGCTGGTTGTATTGATCTCTACAGTTGTTATGATGTTAGGTCTTTTGTTTCAAAAAAAGGTCGTGCCTGAGCTTGAGTAACGCTTGAGGTTCAATCTTTATGCCAAAAGACCCGCAAGCGGCCAAAAGCCGCCAGCTTTAGGCAATGAAAAGATGATAACAAAATGTCTTTTTAGCTATATTTAAGGCATAGCAGGGCATTCAATTTGCCATGATAATTCAGTTCATGCCGGTCACACCTTGTCCACAGAGCAAAAGGAATTGCTTTATGACAATGGCTATAAAGCAACAAGGAAATTTTTTGATGTTCCTAAATAATTATTATGTAGCTCTAACCAACTATTTGTGCCATAACCCGGTCTATTTAGAAAGAAACCGCTGCTAAAAACGCTCTGAAAAGCAACAAGAAATAATATTTATTTCTTGATTTTTATTATATTTGGTAATCCTTGTTTTTATAGAGAGTGGCTTAAAGAGCAATACCCGGTATTTTAAGTTTAGACTCATGCAAATGAATAAAAAATCTTTTTTGAGATGGATGCCCATAGGCGTATTGATATGCTTGTTTTCATTTGCTCCCGCTTCGGTTTCTGCGCAATGTCTTGTAAGTCAGCTCACTGTTAATACAGGCTATAACCCAGTCACCAATTCTACTTATGCTATTGGTGTGCAGGATCAATATTGGTCTGTCACCTATAATTCGCCATCTAACCAGGCTGTGGCTCCGGCTTTGCCGCCTTACCAGTCTTATACAGTTACTCCAAACGGCGCCTGGACAACTAATGCAAATACACGCTGGGTATGTTTTTTAAGTAATCCCAATTATTCAACCATCAATACTACCGACAGTACCTACCAGAATACCTACACCCGCTATTTCAAAACCTGTTTGACAGATAGTTTTACTTTCAATTTTCAGTGGGCTGCAGATAATTGGCTCAGTAGCCTGATAGTAGATGGTATTACTTATTTTACCCAGGGAGTCCAGTCAAGTTCCAACCAGTTCAATACCTGGCATACCATCAGTCCGTTTACGGTTTATCTCACACCAGGCACACATGAAATTGATGCGGTGGTATTTAATTATCCTGCGGGCGGTACCAATCCTACGGGACTGAATATTATAGGCTCTATAGTAGGTACTTATGCTTCTTTATTAAAAGATACCTGTGCCCTGGTTACATCCATCTCAGTTGCACCCAACCTGGATACCATTTGCGTTGATTCCAGTGTCACTGTAACTGCAAGCGGCGGCGGGACTTACACCTGGAGCCCGGCGGCAGGGCTCAATACAACAACAGGTCCCTCAGTAATAGCATCTCCGGCGGTCACAACCACCTATTATGTCAGTTCCGCTGTTTGTAACGGTACAATTACAGATTCTTTTACAGTACAGGTAATACCCTTCTATTTACTTAATGCGGGACCTGATACCACAACCTGTGTACACAACAGTCTCCAGCTAAATGCAGTTGTAGGTGCTGCGCCAGGGGCCTACACCATAACCTGGTCGCCTGCAACTTATTTAAATAACAGTACCATTACCAATCCCATTGTTCAGAATCCGCAGAACAACATAAATTACATTGCTACCGTGGCCCATACCGTTGGCGGTGTTACATGTTCCACTATCGATACGGTTAAAGTGCAGGTGCTGCAAGGCTTTACTATATTCAATCATGATACCACTATCTGCGCAGGCACTACTGTGCAGGTAAACGGAACAGGAGATCCTCGTTACACTTATAGCTGGACGCCTCTTACCTGGGTTTCCAATCCCGCAATACTTACCCCTACCATAGATCCCGGTTCAAGCACTTCTTATTTTGTAACCGCATCCTACCCTGGTTGCAACGATAGCAGCAACGAATTTAAGATTTCGATAGAACCTAATCCCACAGTTATAGCCGGCCCGAATCGGGAAGTATGCTCCGGCGACACACTGCAATTAATGGGTACCGTTACGCCTCCTTTCAATTATGTTTATAGCTGGACGCCGGGCTCCTCTCTAAGCGATCCTGACAAACTCGCTACCGTATTTACTGCCAATACTAAAGGATTTACAACACTCGTACTTACTGTTACAACCCCGATCGCAAAATGCAGCAGTGAAGACAGTTTAAAGATCAATACCGTAAAAAGATTCTTCCTCGAGCTGCTTTCTCATGATACTGCTATTTGCCCGTTGGATACTTTCCAGCTTCATGTTATCGCCGATTCCGATGTGCTGAGCAGCATCATATGGCGCAGTAATGAGCGCTACATCAATACAGCCACCAGCACAGACCCTTATGTGTGCCCAGTAGCTTCAGCTAACTATACAGTTTATGGTATAGATACCGCAGGCTGCCATGATACTTTGTCATTGCATGTAGAGGTAAAGCCACTTGCCTCAATTGATCTTCCCGACTCGGTTACCATATATCCGGGTGATGTGTACCAGATGGATCCCGGCACCAACTGTTCCTATTTTAAATGGTTTCCCCCGGTCGGCTTATCAGCAGACAGCATATCCAACCCTATAGCACAACCTACAGTTAACACCAGGTATATACTTCATGGCACAACCGAGTTTGGTTGCTCAGCAGTAGATTCAATTGATGTCATTGTTGCGCCTGATTCATACATTAATATCCCTAACGTATTTACTCCTGGCACAGGTCCTAATTCACTCTTTAAGATACTGCATTTGGGCAATGCCACACTTTCTAAATTCTCAGTTTATAACCGTTGGGGGCAAAAAGTTTTCGAAACCTCCGATATCTCACAGGGTTGGGATGGTACATTTAACGGCCAGCCGCAAATGGTTGGTGTATATGTATTTGTTGTAGAAGCTTATACCTATAAAGGGAATAAATTCTATAAACAAGGTAATGTAACATTGCTGCGCTAATTGTATATCCCCTGTGCAATTTATTTTTATTCGCTGTATATTAGCCCTATGATGAAAAAATGTTTCTTTTTTGCCATATTATTTTTTATTTCAAATAGCCTGCATGCCCAGGTAACAGATACTGCATTTATCACTCCGTTTGAAAAATCAAATGGTCTGGAGAGTGCAACGTATTTTCAAGCCATTGATTTTTACAAGGCACTGGACGAAAAGTATGACCGCATCAAAATGCTGGATATTGGCATTACAGATACAAAATATGCCCTCAATGTCGTGTTGTATTGTAAAGACATGGGCTTTGATATCAGGCAGTGGAGGCAGGAAAAAAAAGTACTCATTTTAATAAACAATGGCATTCATCCCGGAGAGCCTGATGGTATTGATGCCAGCATGATGCTGATGCGTGATGCGGCCTCGGGTAAAATAGTCATGCCGGATAATGTAGTTCTTGCAGTCATTCCGGTTCTGAATATTGGTGGCGCACTAAACCGCAATAGCAATAGCCGCGCCAATCAAAACGGGCCTAAGGAATACGGTTTCAGGGGAGATCGGAAGACACACGTCTGAACTCCAGTCACTGGTTGTTATCTCGTATGCC
>CAIYVS010000401.1 GCA_903929655.1 uncultured Bacteroidota bacterium
CCGTAAATAATCACATTGCTATTCCCCTTAGCCTCCATATCTGTAAAAATTAGAGTCTCGCCAAGCATCATCATACTTACTTTCTCTAGTTCAGGCACTGCAATACCCGTGCTTACAGATGTTTGTCCGGCAAGTATGGAATCGCCTGCTGTCATATTGCATGCGTAATCCTTAATGGTAACAGAGTTGCCACTATTATTTACATCCAGTCTTACCCAGCCATAATACCAAAGGCCGCCTTCTTTTATTCTCAGGCCCAGGTACTTGTCTGTTTTGTTCTGCCAATTGCCATTGGTTCCATCAAACAGAATTGAATAGTTCGGAGCCTGCCATGTAGCACTGCTTGTAATAGATTGCCCGGTATTGAGTGCAGCAGGATATCCGGCGTTCATTAACACTTCACAATTTGCGTAAGCTAGAACATCTGTTTGGGTGTTGAAGTCTTCCCATATTGTTAAGGAAGCGTTCCCCGTCTTAGTTACAGGAGAGTCTATTTGCAGGTTATAGGCATTCCAGGTATTTAAAACATAGTCGGGGCTAATGTCCTGGTAATAAATTTGAGCATTGCTTTTAAAAACAAAAAAGCATAAAGTAATAAACAGATATTTTTTCATTTCATTAAGTGTTTGAAACAATAAGACGGCCGGGACATTATTTGTCTTGGGTGGAATCTGCAATATCCCCCGATAGGGGTGACAGTAAGGGAAAGCTGAATATAATTACATGAGCAAGAGGGGCATGTTGAAATTATTTTCTCTTTCTTTTAGCACCGTATAACTTACCAATTTTTTTTAGTTCCTGAACATCGCTAACATCTTTTGGCCTACCTGTTGTTTGCTTATTCTTTATCAGGTCATTAAGCCCTATATAGTTAATAATAAGGCCATCAGCATCTATTTTTTGCATATTGGCGAATGCTTCTTTAAAATCCACACCGTCTATTTCATTTAATATATCTATTCGCAAAGGAGGATACCCGATTTGTGTAGTATATGCAGGCTTTAAGAAATCTTTTTTTTTAAGTTTTAGAGAAGCAAATCCGAACTCATGAATTACTTTTAGCATTTTTGTAGCATTTTCGTCAGAAATATCAATCCAAATATCCATATCGCCTGTATATCTGGGTTTGCCATGAAAAGCAAGGGCGTAGCCACCAACGACCATATATGCCACTTTATATTTGTTTAGCAGTTTAATGAAATCTTCAAAATCTTCTGATAAGTTCATTTATGCATTTTTCTTTTATGAATAATAGACCTATTCATTCTCTCACCCTTTTTTAGTGAGGCTGAAACAAGAGAAGTTACAGCAGCTAGACGTTCTTTTACAGGTCTGGAAATCCAATAAGCAAGATCTTCTTCTTCTCCCATGTCTTTTATTAATCCTTTTTTTACAACAGGGATCATTTTTCTTTTCTTTATCACTTCACTAATAATTGGTTTGCGCTCTATGTGTATTGTATCATCAGTATAAGGTACTTTTCGTTTGGAGAGATAATTATTAAGCGTATTGTAATTATATTCAGGATAAGAAATGCAAAAGTTTTTAAGGTTGGAAAAGATTTCGAAAAGATTTTCTTTTTTCTCTTTCCAATATACCAATACTACTCTTCTGCGAGGATTTTCCATTTAACAAAAGTACAATAAAAGACCAATATTGTTACAATATTGGTTAAGAATTCGAATTGCATTAAGAATCAACCTACTATTGCATGCCTTTTAAACTCCTTAGTCCTGTCAAACAAATAGCGGTAAGTACATAATCGGCGGCTGCGATACGTGCCGAGGTTCTCGGCAATATTGATCATTTTCGGATTAAAATCACCGATCCATTGCATTTCATAATCTTCGTATTTGGCCTCGGCTTGTATTATACCGGCACCTTCTATTATCATATAAGCATCTATTCCTTTACCCTGGAACTCAGGTATGATACCAAATACAAGTCCTACAAAACGATTACATTTTCCGAAAGTTTTCTGCATTAAGAAACGCAGTTTTTGCATCAGTCCAAACTTGCCATCCATGTGTTTGAAATATTGGTTCAGGTCCGGCAGGTTGACCCAAAGGGCTATAGGCTCATCTTTATAATACACAAACCAGCTGATTTTTTCATCCATTACCGGTTTCATCGTCCTGAACATCTTAATCACTTGCTTTTCCTCAAGCGATTTTCCACCACCATGCCCGGCCCATGCTTTGTTGTAGATGTAAGTAAAGTCTTTGGCATATTTTTCGATTTCATTTTTTCTTACGTGCGCCGCCCTGTAATGTTTATCCGTAGCTATTTGTGCATGGCGTTCGTAATATTTTTCATCCAGTCTAGTATTCACCTTCATGGCAAAACATACCTGGTTGAAATACACTTTGAAACCATAATTTTCGAAAAGTGATATGTAATAAGGCGGGTTATAATTCATGCCATATAGTGGTGTATAATATCCCTCCACTACAAGCCCCCACCATTTATCTCTTTCTCCAAAATTAATAGGTCCGTCCATGGCTTCCATGCCCCGCTCTTTTAACCAATGCTTACAATGGTCCAGCATGAAATTAGCCGCTGCCTGGTCATCTATGCATTCAAAAAAGCCTATACCACCCGTAGGTTGCTCTTGTTTATATTGCCTGTTGACAAATGCTGCAATGCGCCCTATGGCTTTGCCCTCATCATCTTTCAGTATCCAGCGTGTACACTCTCCCCTTTTGAAGAATTTATTCTTCTCAGGATCAAAAACCTCTTCTATATCTTTATCCAGCGGACGTATATAATTGGGGTCATTTTTATACAAATCAACCGCTAGTTGCAGAAAGAGCTTTCTATCTGCATCATTTTTTACTTCATGCATTTGCATGGGGCAAATATACTATAGGAGGACAATAATTCACTTCGGCATAAGTATATATAGTAATATAAAAATTTATTATTGTTAAAAATTGAATAAAACCTTATATCCTTTAATCCTGTAATCCGGGTTCGGAAATTTTCTTTAGATTGCTGCTTCATGCAATGGATTTTCTGGATCATAACGATTCTACTTTCTGCCGGGGCAGGATATTGGGTATATAGTACGGATAAAAAACGGGCAGTACCTTATCCCTGGCTCACGTCTTTATTAAGGGCTATGGTAGTAATGCTTACCCTCTTATTGTTATTTGCCCCGGTTTTTACAATCACCCGTAACGAAACTCAAAAACCGCTTATCCTGTTATTGCAGGACAATTCCCGTTCCATTGCAAATGCCCTCGGCAAAGATTCGGCAGTTTACCAAAAAAATGTAGAAGACCTCAGCGCCAAACTTTCAGAAAAATATAAAGTGGTACAATGGGGTTTTGGTAATACAGTCCAAACCGAAAACATCTTTCAGTATAAACAACCGGCAACAGATATTTCTGCCGCCCTGGCCCGTGCACAGGAATATTATGGTTTACAAAATCTGGGGGCTATTATATTGGCTACAGACGGGCGTTTTAACCAGGGTTTAAATCCACTTTATCAGCAATTGTCTTTGCACAATCCCATCTACACCGTCGCTATTGGCGACAGCGTGGAGCAAAAGGATATTCGTGTGATACAAGTATATGCCAATAAGGTAGTTTCCCTGAATAGCCAGTTTGAAATAAGGACAGATATAGTTGCAGCACTTTGTAAAGGGTATAACAACAGTGTGCAATTATCAGAGGCGGGGAATCTGCTATCTGCTGCACCTATAACTGTTAATGCGGATAAGTATGACCGATCTGTTTCATTTACCATAAAGGCAGCCACAGCGGGTTTGCATCATTATATAATTACAGTGCCTGCTGCCGATGGAGAGAAAAATCTCACAAATAATCGTCATGATGTATTTGTAGAGGTACAGGATGAAAAAAAGAATATCCTCATACTGTCTGCATCACCCCATCCTGATGTAAATGCTATAAAAGATGCATTGGCCGGTCTTGAAACCTATAAGGTGACAATAAAAACAGTTGATCATTTTCCGTCTTCACTTAATGAATACAGCGCCATAGTTCTGCATGGCTTGCCATCTGTTAATTTTAATATTGCACAACAAATAAGTGCTTCAAGAAAACCAATATGGTTCATTTTGGGCAACCAGAGCAGCCCCCTTGCATTAAGCAACATGCAGAAAATGGTCAGCCTTAATATCAACCCCGCAGCACAGCACGATGTTGCCGCAGCCTATAATAGTTCATTCAGTGCTTTTACTTTGCCGCAGAATACAGCAGCTGTACTGGATAAAATGCCCCCATTGTCTGTACCCACAGGCATCATGAAAGCAAGTCCAGATGCATTGGTATTATTCAATCAGAAACTTGCAGGTGACGGCGATATGCCCCTTTGGATTTTTCAGCAGGGGGCAGTACCCATGGCTATGCTTGCAGGAGAAGGTATCTGGCGCTGGCGTTTGTACGAGTTCAAGAATTTTAATAAGCATGATGTAGTGGATGAATGCATCCGCCAGACACTTGCCTTTTTAACTGCAAACAATACAGATAAGCCTTTTCGTGTCAGCATGCCAAAACAAGTTTGGAGCGACCAGGAAGCAATATCATTGAACGCCTATTTACTTGATGCTAATAACGAACAGGTAAATACGCCTGATGCAAAGATCATACTGACAGACAGTGCCGGTCACAAACAGAATTTTTCTTTTGAACGTGCGGGGAATGCTTACCGTCTTAATTTAGGCGTTTGGGCAGGGGGCACTTATACCTATTCAGCACAAACAAGCTATAATGACAAGACCTATACAGCCAATGGCAGTTTTGTTGTGGAAAGCATTCCGCTTGAGTTTATGGAGACAGGAGCAGATTACCCGTTACTTTATGGCATGGCGAAAAAATATAACGGAGCTCTGGTCCCAGCAGGAAATGTCGGTTCATTATACGATAGCATCACACACAATGAGCATATTAAGCCCGTAATACAGACCATTACAGATACTATTCCGCTTATAGACAGGAAATGGTATTTCTTTTTAATTCTTTTGGTAGCAGTCACAGAATGGCTCTTAAGAAAATATTGGCTGGCGCAGTAAATTATTTGTTACGATCCCGGAAGTATCCATAATACCATTTCAAGACATTCACCAGTCGGCAATTGATAAGCTGATGGAAGGTATAGTTAATGAGTTTGAGGAAGAGATTTATTCAGCTTCATCAAAAAAAATAATAAATGTAGCACACTTGCCTGAACGTACATATTGGGTTGCCATAATAAACGACCAGGTAATTGGCACAATAGGCCTGGTGAAATTACAAAATGCTTCCATTGCATTGAAAAGCATGATGCTGGATAAAGCATTTAGAAGTGATAAAAGGGAAATAGCAAAAATGTTATTACAAACTGTCATTGACTGGGCGCTTGAACAAAATATAACTTGTATATATCTTGGAACGATGGATCAATTTAAATCTGCTCAAAAATTCTATGAGAAACATGCCTTCACAAGGATAGATGATTCAGAATTACCCGCGGATTTTCCGGCAAATCCTGTAGACGTCGTTTTTTACAAAAGATCATTGAAATATTCATTATAGCCCCTGCTTATTTTATCTTTGCTGACTATACATTTTTTATGAATCGTATTGACAGGCTGTTTGACATACTTACATTATTGCAATCAAAAAAGTATGTCCCGGCAGAAAAGATTGCAGAGAAATTCAAGATCAGCGTCCGCACCGTTTACCGGGATGTAAAGGCATTGTGCGAGCAAGGCATCCCTGTTAGTTTTGAGCAACATAAGGGTTATTTTGTAGTCCAGGGTTATTTCCTTCCACCTGTTTCGTTCAGCACAGACGAAGCCAATGCCCTCTTGCTTATGGAATCTTTGGTAAATGCTTTTGGTGACAAATCCATACAAGCCCATTACTCCAACCTGTTAAGCAAAGTAAAAACCGTGCTGCGCTCATCTCAAAAGGAAAAAATAGAAGTCCTGACAGAAAATATCAGGTCGCATTTCCCCGGATTTGTCAGGAACGACTATGAATACCTGACTAATATCCAGAACGCCATCTCATCCAAAAATATCATTGATATACAATACAAGAACAACAAAGAAGAAATAAGCAGCCGACAGTTAGAGCCAATTGGCTTATTATTTTACGCGCTGAGCTGGCATCTTATAGCCTGGTGTCATTTGCGGAAAGAATATCGTGATTTCAGGGTATCGCGTATCCTATCATTAAAAGACAATAATATTCCCTTCAGAAAAACAGACCATACGGACCTGAATGACTACCTGAAAAAAAATCCGGTACTTTATTAAAATGGCGCTGCCATAGGGTTGTCAGTGAGGCATTTTTTCTTTGCTCCAAAACAAAGAAATATGGTAATGAATCAAAGATTCACAGAAGAGCCGGAACTGCTGATCCAATTCATCATTGGGACATCTGTAGCGTCGCTTATAAATTGTATTAAGGTGCTAACAGAAACCATCCTTAGTCTCCTTGACTTTATTTTGATAGAAATTTTGTATTTCTAAAAGTACACTGCCATAGGGTTGTCAGTGGGGCATCCTTTCTTTGCATTATAAACAACAAAAAGCAAAAATTATGACAATGACACAAAAGTTCCTCGCGCAACTGGAAGAAGAGGCAATCGCTACACGCAAAATGCTATCTGTGGTTCCCGACGATAAGTTCAACTGGCAGCCACATCCCAAAAGCATGACTGTGCAACACCTGGCATCCCATGTAGCCGAAATACCAGGTTGGTTTACCCTCGCTCTGAACACAGATGGACTGGATGTTTCCAATAGTCAATTCCACCCACCTGTCATCAACAACAGAGCAGAATTGCTGGACTTTTTTGAGCAAAAACTAGCCCAGGGCCGTAGCTCACTCCAAAATGCAACAGACGAAGATCTGAAGCCCAACTGGACCATGCGATATGGCGACAGAGTGGTTAGTGTGCGCCCCAAAGAAGATGTGATACGCATGTCTATGAGCCAGATCATTCACCATAGAGCGCAATTGGGCGTATTCCTCCGCCTGCTTGATGTGCCTATCCCCGGCCCTTATGGCCCAAGCGTAGACGAAAAAGGAATGTAATATACCCCGACTTATATCAATCACATGCTATTTGCCCTTCCGGCAAATAGCATGTTGTTTTTACCAGGAGAGGAATGGAACCTTAATTCTTAAATACCGTATAAATACGCTTGTGTGTCACAATAAACAGTTGTTACTTTGTAAAAAAATTATATTTTATGAAAGCTAAGTGTATCTTATTGTCGCTGTTTTTATTGTCTTTAT
The DNA here is from genome assembly GCA_903929655.1 of uncultured Bacteroidota bacterium. Lineage (GTDB taxonomy): Bacteria > Bacteroidota > Bacteroidia > Chitinophagales > Chitinophagaceae > JABDGU01. The sequence goes on from CAIYVS010000401.1 coordinate 7,260, forward strand.
ATACTGTTTACGCGCAGGAAAGCCTCGACGTAGCTCCCGGTAAAGACAGGTGGTCCATTAAAACATCTGCTGACATCTCGAAAAAAGCAAAAAATGTTAATCTCAACACTTTGCTTCAACTACCCCTGCTTGACAATCAATATACCAATGTTACTTATCCTGACAAATTGATCCCCAAGTCTCCCGGAAATGGATTGAAAGAAGGAGACATGATCACAACTAAAGGTTATCTCCACCTGGTTGCCCTGGAAAGGAGTAGTGCTGATAAAAGCGACGGTGATTATCATATACAGCTAACATTAAGTCCTGATTGGGGCGACTCATGCTTTATTGTTGAGATACCTTATGCAGACTTTATAAGTTCAGACCTGAAGGATTCTTCAGTGAACAACAGGACATTCATCAGTACCAAACTAACGAAAGGTAAAACACCTTCCACTTCCGGAAGTATTATGCAACACCCGGTTTATGTAAAGGTTAGCGGCCAGTTGTTTTACGATGCTATTCATGCAAATACGATGCGCAATGCAGACCCATCTAAAAATATATACCGGGGGAAAAGCGGATCGCAGAGTGTTAAAATGCATTCGTACACTGCATGGGAAATTCATCCCGTAACTCATATTGAGTTTGCGAAAGCACCAAAGTCTTGATTTTCGCTTAAAAGGAAACGCATTTCTCAGGGAAAGCAGAAGCGTGTTTGTATACCAGGTTGCGTATATAATCATTTCCCTGCAGGGGCTCCAGGTGCTTTTCCAGGAGGTCTATGTTTTTTAATGTCTTCCTGTCAGGTATATAGCCCATCCCGTAGAAATTACCTTCTTTCATCAGTATGCAGCTATGCTCATTATCGTCTATGCCTTTATCAACCAGCGCAAAAGTAGGTAAGTGCTTTTTTATCCAGTTCATGGCGGCTTCCACCTTCCTGTTATACTTTTCCGGATGCTCCGCAGCAGGGCAGGGGCCCGAACAAAGTTCGGTATGAGATTCTTTGCTGCACTGCGCATCTTTTATAAGATTGCAAAGCCGGGCGCAAAGTCCGAATTCGTTGATCAGTTCTTTAAGCCAATGGTGGCCTTCATCCAGGGTGTTAAATGTGTACACAGGTTTATAGTATCTTTTGTTTTTCTCTATAGCCAGTCGTTTAAAACCCTGCCGGTCTTCATACACCAGCAAACCAAACTGGGGCAGGTAGCCCCGCTGGCTGCGGTTATACATAGGCCACAGGCGCCGTATCTCTGCACTTTCCAGTATATGTGCCATCAGTTCGGTGGCGCATTCTTTATAACTTATTTTATGCACATCCCTTAAAAAATCCTGCTTTTGTTTATTGGGGTTATTGTTAGAGAAATGACTTCTTACCCTCCTGCGCAGGTTTTTAGCCTTGCCTATATAGATGGTCTTGCCCTTGGCATTATAGAAATAATAAACGCCCGGCACACCCGGCATATTGTCAATCTGTTCCACCGGTAAATGCGGTGGCAGGTACTGCTCTTTATTTCTTCCCTTCAGCATGCCGCCAATCACATTTTCTTTATCATGGGCCACCAGTTTGGCAAAAAGAAAAGCAGTAGCCATAGCATCACCGCCGGCCCTGTGCCGGTTGGCAATGTTAATATCCAGTTGGTGGCATAGTTTACCAAGGCTGTAACCATTCAGGTTAGGAAATATCTTACGAGATAAGCGTACAGTACATAATTTTTTAGAATCCAGTTCAAAACCCGCATGCTGCAAGTGATGTTTTACAAAAGAATAATCAAAGTTTACGTTGTGCGCTATGAATATTTTATCCTGCAAAAGCTCAAAAACCTGTGCGGCCACTTCTTCAAAAGCAGGGGCATTGGCAACCATGGCATTGCTGATGCCGGTAAGAGATTGTATAAAAGAAGGGATACTTACTTTTGGGTTCACCAGGGTTTCATAAAAGTTCAGCACTTTTGTCCCATCATGTATTACAATGGCTATTTCTGTAATTCCATTCCCCAGAGCATAGCTACCGGTTGTTTCAATATCAACTATCGCATACAGCATTCTTACATCCCTTCAAAGTTGAATAAAGATAGGAAGTTTGCCCGAGAGCTTTAAGTTTTTTGCTTAATAACTGAAAAGACAAATGCCCCTGTAATGGGGGCATTTGTTAAAATATAATTTTTGTCTTTATGTATTAGTTCGAATATCCGCTAATGGATGAATTATAGCTGGTACCAGACAAGTCGTCTATTACAGGTGAGCATTCTATCAATCCGTTGATATTTTGTTTCCACCTCACATTGCCGGTATAGGAATCCAGCGCATACAGGTACTTGTCATAGCCGCCTATAAATACAAGTCCGCCATACACTATAGGAGATGACTGAAATAAAGCACGGACAGGGCTTACGAAATCCCATTTTACGGTACCATTTAAGATATTGTAAGCGTATACATTGTAGTCATAACCTGCCACTATCACCAATTGGTTATTCACATCGGCAAATGGCGATGACACAACACGGTCGCCTGTGCTGTCAACCCAGCGTGGTAGCCCTGATTGCGTATCAACGCAATAAACCCGGTAATCATTGCTGCCGAAAATGCAATTACCACCATAAACAGTAGGCGAGCTCTGTATAGCACCAATATTGCCTGTAGCTGGAAATTTCCATTTCAATGTACCATCAGAAACACGCAATTCATACATAATACCGTTAAGCCCTCCTATATAAACAAACGAATCATTTACAGCAGGAGAAGAGTAATAGGCATCTTTAGGATTTGATGCAAAGGTCCATTTAGGTACACCGGTTGCTTCGTCAAGCGAATAAACCTTACCGTCATAGCTGGCTACTATCACATAGCCTTTATGCACAGTGGGTGATGATAATATGGAGTCTTTCGTACCATATTTCCAGCTTATATTTCCTGTGCCGGTATCAACAGCATACAGCGTATCGTTCGTGGTGCCAAAATAGATCAGTTTCCCGTCTGCAATAGGAGTCGCAATCAACCTGTAAGGTTTGCCTAACAATGAAAATTTGCTGACAAGCGTTCCTGTTTTAGAATTCAGTTTGTAGATCACACCGTTCAAAGTAGATATATACAGCATCCCGTTGTAAAGTAAAGGAGATGCTTTTACAACATCGCCTACATTATATTCCCAATGCTTATAGCCTGTATAAGGATTGAAAGAATAAACAAATTCGTTATCGCTGCTGATGATAACAGAAGGTTCATATACAGGTGGCAATGGGTCGTCGGAACTCATTTTTTTACTGCATGAACTTAATAAACTTGTGGTGCTGACAAGGGTTACAATAACAACAATCCAACGTTTGAACATGTGGCAGATTTATTTTACTAATTTGCAAGATAGTATTTTTAGATATAATTCTATAAAAAAGATCCGGTCTTTTTGGGACCGGATCTTTTTTCAGGCAGCTACCTTTTCTTTATGTCGTTTGATCTGTGTTACTACAGAATCGAAGGCGTGATTGAAAGACTCCTCAAATGCTTTGCTTTCATGTTTTACAAAAAACGAATGACCGGGGATTTGTATCTTTATTTCGGCTTTCTTATCCTTTATATGCTGCGAGAGGTTATCCAGCACCAGGAATACTTCTACCCCAATAATACGGTCGTGAAAGGTTTTTAATTTTTCCAGTTTTGTTTTAACATGGTCTATCAGTTTGCTGTCGGCATCAAAATGAACAGTCTGAATTTGAACATTCATAATTAGACTTTTTATGGTTAAAAAATAATTGTCATCCTCTTGGATGGTTCAATTTATGTATCTCCTTTAATTTGTCAATATTGTTATGCGTATATACCTGAGTTGCAGCAAGACTACTATGTCCCAGCAGGTCTTTTATAGCCTGTATATTTGCTCCCTTGTTCAATAAATGGGTGGCAAAAGTATGTCTTAATACATGGGGGCTTTTCTTTTGCAATGTTGTTGTAATGCCCAGGTAATACCTCACTACCCGGTAAATGTATGCTGCATATAATTGTTTGCCGTTTTCAAGGTTAAGTAAATATTTTTTGTCATATACTTCCAGCTTCCGTTTCTCTGCAATATAGTCTTTCATGGCCCCCAGCAGTTCGGGGCTCACCGGCACCAGGCGCTCTTTATTACCCTTGCCCAGTATCCTTATCTGCCTCAGGCTCCATTCTATATCGCTTTCTTTCAGTTGTTGCAGCTCATTGCGGCGCATGCCTGTCTGGTACAGCAGGTCGCATATCAGCCTGTTAGTGAAACCTTTAAAGCCTTCATCAAACTGCACTTCTTCCAGTAAATTTTCGGTTTCTTTCTCTTTCAGGAAGCTGGGCAGGCGCTCGGGCAGCTTTTGGGCATGCAACTGGCTTACGGGGTTTTTTTCAAGCAATTGCTTCTTTAAAAGCTGTTTGTAAAAGGAGTTGAGGCTGCTCAGCTTGCGGTTAATGGTACGCGCGGTTTGCTTATTGTCTTTTATACCCGCCAGCCATGTACGTATGTGAAAATGTGTAATTTCTTTAGGGTCTTTTATATCGAACTCCCTGAGGCTGAAGTCCCTGAACTGTTCAAGATCTCCCTGGTAAGCTATCAGTGTGTGTTGAGAATATCGTTTCTCAAACCTCAGGTATTGCAAAAAATCTGTAATCAGGTCTTCGAACATAGTAACGCCTGCTATTGTAAATCTACGAAATTACAATAGCAGGCGCAAATCTATTTTTATATAATACCGTTAAAATTCTTAATCTTCGTGCATTCCCATGTTCATCTCCTGTTTGTAAACAGCTTTCAGAACTTCGAAACGGCGTTTAATAGATGGCTTGGTAAAAGACTGGCGTTCGCGAAGCTGGTTCAGGATACGTGCTTTTTCGTACTTTTTCTTGTACTTTTTCAGCGCCTTGTCAATGTTTTCGCAGTCTTTTGAATCAATGATCAACATAATAATATACCCCCTTTAGTAATTTGGGACTGCAAAGATAGGATTTTTTGGTTTTTGAACAAACATTTTTACTTTTTTATCGTGCCGGGCTCCAAGCCAGCATCTCTTAAGTCGAAAAATACATGTTGTTAAATTAAAATACTTAGGTCCCCACTACTATTCTCCCAATCATATCAAAAAGTATCAATTCCCTGACCCTAGTGGCATGTCAACCATAAAATGTCAAAAAATATACCGTCCCATACGGGACGGGTGTTTTTATATCTTATTTTTCTACCAATATAATGTCCCTATCGGGACAATGCTTCTTTTATAGGCAGACAAAATACACTTGACACAACACTAGCTATTCCCATTCATTTTAACTAAAGCGCCCAAATGTCCACCTTTGGTGTCTATTCAGTCAAATCCGTCAACATTATATACGATATGTACTAGATATGCGATATGTACTAGTGTCATGTCAACCATAAAATGTCAAAAAATATATCGTCCCATACGGGACGGGTGTTTTTATATCTTATTTTTCTACCAATATAATGTCCCTATTGGGACAATGCTTCTTTTAAAGGCAGACAAAATACACTTGACACAACATTAGCTATATGTACTAGTCTGGAGGCTTACACTAAGTTTCTCTTTTCAGAGACATCAGGATAGTTCCAATTCTTCTTTCAGGAAATGTCCGGTAAAGCTTTCTTTTATTTTAGCTATCTGCTCCGGTGTGCCTTCGCCGACAACTTTACCACCACCACTGCCGCCTTCGGGGCCCATGTCTATAATATGGTCTGCTACTTTTATAACGTCCATATTGTGTTCTATTACCAGCACTGTGTTTCCTCTGTCAACCAGCCTGTTTAATACCAGCAGCAGATGTTTGATGTCTTCGAAATGCAGACCTGTTGTGGGTTCATCCAATATGTAAACCGTTTGCCCTGTATCGCGTTTGGAAAGTTCGGTTGCCAGTTTTACACGTTGTGCTTCGCCACCACTCAGGGTTACAGCGCTTTGCCCCAGTGTGACATAGCCCAGGCCTACATCCTGCAAGGTCTTTATTTTTCTGTGCAGGAACGGTACATTGATAAAGAATTCCACCGCTTCATCCACCGTGAGGTTCAATACATCGGCTATAGACTTGCCCTTGTATCGTATCTCGAGTGTCTCGCGGTTATAACGCTTGCCCTGGCATTTCTCGCAGAGCACATATACATCGGGCAGAAAATTCATTTCTATTACCCGCATGCCTCCACCCTGGCATTCCTCGCATCGCCCGCTCTTTACATTAAAAGAGAAGCGCCCTGCATTATAACCCCTGATTTTGGCTTCGGGTATTTGTGAGAACAGTTGCCTGATCTCATTGAAGAAGCCGCAATAAGTTGCGGGATTGCTTCTGGGTGTGCGTCCTATGGGACTCTGGTCTATCTCTATTACTTTGTCTACAAACTCCAGTCCATCAAAACTTTTGTAGGGCATGGGCACTTGCTTAAAATTGTGATAGCAATGCTTGCCCAGGATAGGGTAGAGTGTTTCGTTTATCAAAGTGCTTTTGCCGCTGCCTGATACACCTGTAATGCAAATAAAAGTGCCGAGTGGGAAATGCACACTTATGTTCTTCAGGTTATTACCATTCACCCCTTTCAGTACCAGTTTTTTGCCATTGCCTTTTCTTCTTTCCTTAGGTACTTCTATATTCAGTGTGCGGTTAAGGTAGGCCGCAGTAGTTGTGTTTGTTTTTAATACCTGCTGCGGTGTGCCCTGGCTGACAATATGGCCGCCATGTATGCCTGCTGCCGGGCCTATATCTATAAGGTGATCCGCAGCCAGCATAATGTCTTTATCATGCTCCACTACCAGGACAGAATTACCTCCATTCCTCAGGCTCTGTAATGCTTTGATAAGTCTCTGGTTATCTCTTTGGTGTAGCCCTATACTCGGTTCATCCAGTATATAGGTAATGCCTGTAAGTTGCGAGCCTATCTGTGTGGCCAGCCTGATGCGCTGACTTTCTCCACCGCTAAGTGTACGTGTTGGCCTGTCGAGTGTTAAGTAATGCAGACC
>CAIYVS010000402.1 GCA_903929655.1 uncultured Bacteroidota bacterium
AAAAACAGGCGTACTACGGCAAATATAGATTCTGCCTAAAAGACACACTAGCTGCTTAACTCAATTTTAACAAATGTAATTATCCCGTCTATAAATTCATAATAACATTGTGCCAGCTCGTAATAATGTGCAATAAATGTTAGATATGCCTTATCCACCGGTGGCATATATGCCGCCCTGCGGGACAGGCCCTGCAATGAGCGCTGCATACCCAGCAGGGTCTTATAACCATATAGCCAGTTGTGCTGGCGCATATGTGGAAAATATTTTGCAAATGCCTCCGGAAAATAAGCTTCATGAATTGCTACTTTTGCATATACATCCTCACTAAATTCAAGCAAAGCTGCATCAGACAAAAATAGTTTGGGATCATTTGCCAGGAAATGATCATATAGGGTGTCCATAATGGCCCCGGCATATAATCCGTAATCCTCCCTGAACCATATCTTGGCGCGCTGAGTGGCCGGATGTGTATCAGCAAAAGAGTCGATCTTCCTGTGCAGTTCTATTCCTTTTCTGATTCCGGGAGGAAATTTTTCCAACGCCAGCCTGCCCTTCACGTGGTCAGCGATCAGATTGCCAGTCAGTATTTCACTGTCTCCAAAAGAAAGGTATGCATGTCCGAGGTAATTCAAATTATTTATGATTTATGATCTGTGATGTATGATTTTCTTCAATATCTTTTAACCTTTTAACTAATTAACTTATCAATTATTCAACTTCACCAAATCGCTATGCATAGCCTTCAGCTCTATCAAAAGCTTTTCCAAATATACTTCCTGGCTTCTGCTTAATTTAAATGGTGATAAAAAGCCCTCTTTGTAGCTGACGATTTTTGTATCATCATCTTTACTTGTCTTCTGTATAGCTTCCTCTACTTTATTAAACCAATACAGGCACTCGTTGATCCGTTCCTGTTGCCTCTGGACGGGTACATTCAAAGGTTCATAAGGAGTATTTTCTTCTTCCAGTTGTATGCTGTTCAGATAACGGGTGATGCGGATATTATGCGTGATAACATCAAAATACTGCGTCATGTTTTCATTACTGGCAGGCTCCTGTATATATCGATTGAAGGAATCAAATACATTACTATTTCCTGTCTCTGCAGTTCGCTTTAGTTTTGTCCAGCCCGCCTTTCTGCTACCAGAGAAAAAACTAGCTGTAAAATACTTATAATTTGCATGAATGGCTTCTGCAAGATGCCTTGGTAACCATTTTTTATCCCAGGTAGGCAATAAAGCAAAACCTGCTATCACCGCCAGCGAAGCTCCGCCCACTGTACATAAAGCCCTTGTTACAATCAGCATCGGATTTATCGTCGCCTCTATGTTAAAAAGCAAAACAAGGTTGAGTGTAATAAGGAATGCTGCAACGGAATATTTTTTACGTATATAATACACCATGAACACAAAAGTGAGAAACAGTATAAACTCCTTTACATGCATATACACAGGAAAGCGCAACAACAAACCTCCGGCCAGGCCACCCAATAGTGTACCCGCTACCCTGTCTATAGCTTTTTTAAATGTGGCTCCGAAATAAGGCTGTATCACGATCATCACACTGAAGGGAAGCCAGTAGCCATGATCTATATGAAACCATTTGTAAATAAACAAAGCCAGGGTAGCTGCCACAGCCGAACGTATGGCATAACGGGCGGTAAGCGTATTAAAATTCAGTAAAAGCCGCAGATTCCTGATCCAGTATTTAGGATGCAGAATAAACAATGTTTTCATGAGTGAATAAGTGCGGAATACCGGCACATCATCTCCCATCTGTTCTATCCTGCTCATGGCGCTTTCTATCAATTTGATGCTGCGCTCGGCCATATGCAGTATCCTCTGTATCACATCAGCCTGCTCCCCTTTTGCAGGAAACTCTTTAATAAGTTCTGCAAGCTTTTTCAGCCTGTTGATATTGGTTATCACCAATAGCTCTTCTTCCGCTTTCAGGCTGATGACATAGACCGACATGCGCCCGGCTGTGCTTTCAAAAGCCCTCAGCAAAGATGATAATTTAATACGCAGGCTGTCTTCTTCCATATCTTTTATCTTCAGGCTCTCCATTTCCTCGCTCATCGATATAACATATGCGGCCACCAGGCCGGATGCTTTTCTTACTTGTGCCAGTGCAAATTGTTTTTTATCTTTCTCACTTACCTGGTGCGCCATTTTTTCATAAAACTGGTAGGAATTGTCTATAGCGGTCCGCACATCTTTTTCTTTCAGGTACACTTGCCGGATATTGATGCGTTGCTCCATTCCATCCCAACCTTTAGCTACTGTTTCTACCAAGGCTGCAGTAGCTCTCCATATCAGGGCTATATAACGCCGGTATGGCTGCTCTGCCGGCATAAAGAGCGATACGAGCATGCCAACAAATATGGTCCAGCCAGTACCGATAAGTACAAGCACAAGCCTTGTTTTAAGCTCAATTACAGAACCGGAGGGGTATGCATTACTGAAAATAAAAAGCAGGTACACTGATAAGGACAGCCCATTGGCGCGGTCGCCTATATTCTTTAATATGCCTGACAAGAAACCCACTCCCAGCATGCAGATACAACTCAGCCAGACATTATTGCCTGTTACAGAACCCAATGCCGAAAATACAATAGCCAATACTGCCCCTGCAGCCAATACCCGCAGCCGCCATGCATAAGAGCCTTTCAGTTCTATCCAGCAAAGACATTCTGCAGTAAGTGTTATCCAGATAGATTCGGAAAGATGATGAGTTGCCAGACCCCAT
>CAIYVS010000403.1 GCA_903929655.1 uncultured Bacteroidota bacterium
AAACAGATGGTATCGGACAAACAAACAGTTTCTACAGAAAGCGCAATAAAGGAATAAACAATAAGTTTTAAAAAACAACAAACTATAAACCGTTTTTGTACTTTTCGTGCTATCAATAATATGAAACAATTATTTTCCAAAACAAGCTTGCCCTACTTGATAGCCGGCGTTTTCGCCATCTTCATGTTAAACCAGCCATTTGTCATGTTACCTACCCTTGCAGATAAAGGACCTAGTTGGCTTGGACTGGATGTATCATGGCAAATGACACTAAACTACGCCGTGGTAAATCACCTTAACTGGGGAAATGATATCATATTCACTTATGGTCCCTTAGGTTTTTTGGCAACACGGATTGGTTGGGGTATCTCCAGGTGGTTCTTTTTATGTTTCGATCTTTTTTTAGTCCTGAACTATTTTTTTGTTTTTAAAGACTTCATAAAAAATGCCAATGACAAGTTTTTAGCGGTATTAATATTGTTTTGCATTACGCTACTTGTAAACACTTACCTGCACGGAGAAGTAGCATTGGTATTAACCATATTCTCGTTTTACTGGATGTATAAAACATACTCACAACCTCGTTTCCTGTATTTTATTATACTCATATTGCTTATCGTCATCTCATTTTACCTGAAATTAAATACGGGACTCCTGGGCTCTATATTCCTGGTCCTGCACCTTGTTAATCTGATTGTGCACAAAAAATTAAAAATCCCGAAGGCTATACTAATAGTATCCTTGCTTATTGCAATGATCGCAATAACAGCTGTATTACTTCATGTTGACATACCGGCATACGTAAAAGGAGCCAGCGAAGCAATTAAAGGATATAACGATATAATGTACCTCAACAATGGTCTTGACCAGGAGGAATCTCAACTGAAATTTGTTTTTAAATGCTTGTTTATACTCCACCTTATTTTCGCGGTTTACCTGTTAAAAAGAAAAGATTACGGGCAGCTTTTTTTTGTAGCTATTGGAATCATTTACATATTGCTGCTGAAGAAACAGTGCATCATTCGCGGTGACACACAGCATCTTCAGTGCTTTATTCCATACAGCGCGCTCGTACTGATTTATGGAAATTTTCTCTACGGCGAAGAAAAATATCAGAAATACTTTTTGCGATTTATCTCTGCAATCGTTTTGTTGTCACTTTGCCTGGACACTCAAAACAAACCTTACGATGCATATCAGGCACGTTATTCAATACTCGGCATTTATAAAAACCAGTTTAGTTCATACAATGACCAGCATTACCTTACACAAGCCAACAAAAGACTGATCCCCAAAAGAATACTGGATAAAATCGGTAATAAAACAATTGATATATTCCCCTGGGACGGAGCATATTTATTGGAAAACAAACTGAATTATACCCCAAGGCCGGTATTCCAGTCTTACACTGCTTATACCGCTTACCTGGAGCAGCTTAATTACAAGTTTTATGTAAACAAAACACCGGACTATGTGATCTATGACCTGGATGCTATTGACGGCCGTTATGCATTTAATGACGAGAGCCTTGTAAATCTGTTCCTTGCCAAAAACTATGTGATTGCAGACACGTTTACTTCCAATGAAAGATGGAGAATACTATTGCAAAAAAAAGGCAGCAGCTCTGCCCTGAACCTGATTGAAATGAAAGAAGAAAATGTATCTGTTCAAAAAGAAATCCCCATGTATGGATGCTCTTTTATGAAAATAAATATTACCCATAATATAAAGGGTAAATGGATGGCACTAAATTACAGGAGCCCTGATGTGAATATTATGTTCCAAAAACAGAATGGTGAATGGCTGACTTTTAAAACATCGGGCGAATTATTAGCTTCTGGTATTTATGTGAAGAAACTAATTAACACAAACCAGGATTTTGAAAAATTAATTGTTCAGCCAGATTCATTACAGGACATAAAGGCCATTAAATTGTCTTTAGACCCTGAGTATTTTTCACCGGAAATGAAAATTCAGTACTACAAAACAAATTAAGGCCAATGAAAATGAATACTGCCCAAAAAGAC
>CAIYVS010000404.1 GCA_903929655.1 uncultured Bacteroidota bacterium
ATCCCCAATCCCCAATCCCCTATTTCCGAAATGATGATTTGTAATGTCTTTCCGACTCCTAGCTTATTTAAACAAATTGATATTGAAAAACATATATTTTCTAACAAATATTTAAAATAATTAAATTTTTAAAAATTTATTGTGAGAAATTAATTGAATAAATTTTATCAGAATATGTGAAAATAGAATTCCAAAGTGCAACAAATTTCAACCAAGGAAATTACTGAAGTGAAGAAACAATAAAGTAAAATGCAAGTATTTGTGAAAACTATAACAGGAAAGACAATAACCATTAACTGCGAAAAGACTGACACAATTGAGGATATAAAATCGAAAATTAATGACAAGGAAGGAATTCCTAACGGAGAACAAAGATTAATATTCGCAGGAAAAAGCTTAGAAGATGGAAGAACTGTCGGAGATTATAACATTCAATCCGAATCAACAATCCATCTTGTATTGAGATTAAGAGGAGGTTCCCAGATATTCGTGAAGACTCTCTCAGGAAGATCGATAACATTAAATGTGGAAACAACTGACACTATTGAACAGCTTAAGTCAAAAATTAGAGAAAAGGAATCTATTCCAGAAGATCAACAGAGATTGGTTTTCGCTGGAAAGTGTCTAGATGACGGAAAAACTATAGGAGATTACAATATTCAAAAAGAAAGTACTGTTTTCATGTTACTACGATTAAGAGGAGGAATGCAAGTCTTTGTTAGAACTCTGACTGGAAAGTCTATTACTATTGACTGTGAAAGAATTGACACTATTGATGAGCTTAAATCAAAAATAAAAGAAAAAGAAGGAATCCCCAACGATTCTCAAAGACTTATCTTTGCAGGAAAGAATTTAGAAGATAATAGAACACTAGCTGATTATAATATCCAAAGCGAATCTAATATTCATTTGGTATTAAGACTCAGAGGAGGATTTTAAATAAATAAAATTGTATATATTTAAATATTGATCATCCTATATTTTAATCTTTTTGTTAGAGACGAGTATTTATTTAAAACATTAAATATTTATATTATCTATATAAAGTTTAGTCCTTCTTACTAGTGAGGACTTTTGCTGCCCAATCCAATCCTTCTAAGAGACCTGTTCCCTGAACTGCAGATGACCCTTGAACCATCCATTTTCTGTTTTTCAACTGATTCATCTCGAGTTTTTCTGTGATTTGCTGAGGAGATAATGCTCCGTTCATGTCCTGCTTGTTAGCATATACAAGGACACATGCGTTTTCAAGTTCAGGATCAGATAATATTTTCTTTAGCTCCTCAGAGGCTTCTTCGACTCTGTCAACATCGCATGAATCGACAACATAGATGAGGCAGTCAGTGTTAGCGTAGTAGTGCTTCCACAAGACTCTGATTTTGTCTTGTCCTCCGACATCCCACATTGTGATCTTGAGTCTCTTGTATTCCATCGTTTCTACATTGAAGCCAACTGTAGGAATTGTTTTAACTGTTTCGTTCATTTTGATCTTGTACATAATTGTAGTCTTTCCAACTGCGTCTAGACCGACCATGAGTATTCTCACGTCTTTATTTCCTAAGATGTTTTTCCACAAGTTTCCAAAAAAGTTTCCCATTTGCTTTCTTTATGTTTATTATTTTATCTCCGATTTCATCTTTTTATACTCAAGGAATTTTTCCTTGTA
>CAIYVS010000405.1 GCA_903929655.1 uncultured Bacteroidota bacterium
AAAATGTGGATAGTGATTTTTTGAAAAAATAATTTTGGCACGGAAGCTGATCTGGCAGAAAATGTCATTGAACAGATTCTAAGTTTTTGCCTGACATGTTGCTTTTTTTATTTTTCAGCTCCGGGGAAAGATTGCAGATCCTGAAAGATATCCACAAAATGATTTCCTCTTTTTGGCCGCTTTTTTTCCTCTTTTTTCCAACAAAGGACCTTTATTTTTTTGTCAAACCATTTACCAGATGGCATTTCAGCATATAGTTGCCGCTTTTCAAGAAAAAATTATTTTTGAAAAATGTGGATAGTGATTTTTGACGAAAATCATTTTGGCATGATTAAAAAATAAGTATTTCAAAGAGCTATTACAGGGTTCCTCATCCCGTGCATTTATACCGCAATTTTTATGCCACAGTGATGTGTGGCAGAAAGAAAATTCAAAAGAATTAATAGTACGCATTATTGACATAGCTTTTGTTTTATCAGAAGGAGGGGCTGTATGGATAATTGTCCATAACGAGTATGCGCAGGGCCCTGAAGGAGGCTACCCGCGCAGGACGTAAAGGGCATGCTTACAGCAGCGAGGGGGGCCAGGAATAATCAAGGTATGGTATCAAAAAACTTCCCAACTGCTTTATAGCCATTGTCATAAAGCAATTTCTTTTGCTCTGCAGACATATGCCTGACCCTGGGGCTGAGATTGCTATTGCTGATATAAATTGTCTGTTTTTTTTCTTCTTCATAGGGTACAGCCTTATTTAATTGTTCAATAAACATATTATATAGAGCACTGAGATATGAAGCAAAGTTATTGATATTGTAAGGCGCTATACCACTGGTGTTTTTGTTATAGTCTATCTGCTCGGGACGCTCCAGTTTGAGGCCTAATGTGTATGGGCTGATATTTGTTGTGGGTCTATTATTGTCTTTAAAAATATTGATAGGATAATTATCCAGGATGCCACCGTCAATGAAGACATTGTAGCGACCTGTGTCTGAGGGATTTTTAACAATATTCCCTGTGCTATCCAGTAAAATAGCTTTATAGTAAAGAGGTATTGCAGAACTGGCCCTTACCGCGTTTATTACCGGCATATCTGGATAAGACTCCCAACTAAATACTTCAAGCCTTTGTTTGCTGAGGTTGGTAGCTGTAACATAGAGGTCCCGGTAATTCTTATTTGTTTGCGCCAGTATGTGCAATTGCATAAAAGTTATATTCTCTATACTGGTTTTTTCCTCTATCAAAACCCTCAGCCATTCTTCCAGCTTCTCGCCTTTGTACCAGCCATAATTTTTCCTGAGCCTTCTTTGTCCGCCTAAAAAATACCATTGTCCATCATTAAAGGTTTTTATGTTAAGCCCCATCATCAGGCCCTTCATCTGATCTGCTGTGTAGCCTACACAAAACAAGGAACCTATAATGGCACCTACGGATGTGCCGCCTACTTTTTCAATACCCTGTGCAATATTTTTTTCCTCCAATGCCTTTATTGCACCTGTATAAGCGATGCCTCTTATGCCGCCCCCTTTCATGACCAGGTATTTATAGGGTTGGGCAGAAGATATGTGAGCAACAAAAAGAATGAAGAACAGATATATATACCTTAACATGGTTTAAAGTTATAGGTTTTAAACTTTAATCAGGAGGATTGGTGAAATTGCCATAATAAAAAAATATGCTTTGCAGATTGGTTTAGGTTCCATTGAAAGTTTGCGAACCGCGAAAGATATCCACAAAAATTTTTATTCACTGCACTATTATTTTATAAAAGGCGTTCATGAGAAAGTTCCGCTTTTTTCCGCTTTCTTTCCGCTTTCTTTCCGCTAATGGAAATTTTATTTTTAGTTAAACGTCCAACCAGCTTGCATTTAAGCATATGGTTTCCGCTTTTTAAGAAAAAATGATTTTTGAAAAATGTGGATAGTGCTTTTTTACAAAAATCATTTTGACATGATGAAAAAAAGCATCTCAAAGAGCTATTCCGGATTTCATTATTCTATGCTTTATGCCGCAATTTTTATGCC
>CAIYVS010000406.1 GCA_903929655.1 uncultured Bacteroidota bacterium
AGCAGGAACTTGGCGATATTTAATTGGAGATACCATCCGTTTTGTTGATAAAGAAAGATGCGAAGTAATTATCACTGGTAGAACCAAACATTTCTTAAGCCTCGTTGGTGAGCATTTGAGTGTAGACAATATGAATAAAGCTATACAATTGGCTAGTGAAGAATTGAATATCTGTATCCCCGAATTTACTGTTGCAGGTGTACCGGAATTTTTACAGTGTCTTTCAAGGCCTCAACCAATATCTTGGCTGCGTAGGGCTTTAACAGCCCGGACATGTCTTTTATGGCAAGTATGTGAGCTCCTGCATTTTCAAGGTTTTTAGCAAGTTTTAAATAATAGTCGAGGGAGTATTTGCTGCGTTTTGGGTCGAGAATATCGCCTGTATAGCATAAAGCGCCTTCGGCTATACCTTTTGTGCGTTTGCGCACCATCTCAATGCAGGGCTCTATATTCTGCATCCAGTTGAGTGAGTCGAAAATGCGGAAAATATCTACGCCCTTTTCCCACGATTTTTCAACAAAGGTTTCTATAAGATTATCGGGGTATGCTGCATAGCCAACACCATTGCAGCCGCGGATCAGCATCTGCAGTAAAATATTAGGGATCGCTTTTCTGAGCAATTCCAACCTTTGCCAGGGGTCTTCTCTTAAAAAACGGATACATACATCAAATGTGGCGCCGCCCCATACTTCCATACTGAATGTTTGGGGATGGGTAATGGCAAAGCTTTTGGCAACCTTTAGCATATCGCGGGTGCGCATACGCGTAGCTAAAAGTGACTGATGCCCGTCGCGGAAAGTAGTGTCTGTATAATGTATCTTCTTTTCATTCTTCAACCACTCACTGAATTTCTCAGGACCTAGCTCTGTAAGCAGGTCCTTAGTGCCTTTTGTATAAGTAGCATCTATATCATACGCAGGCATTATGGGCTTCTCGAATTTTTTCTTAAGGTCTTTTACTTTTACATCCGGGTTGCCGTTCACGGTTATGTCTGCGAGGAAATTAAGCATTTTTGTGCCCCTGTCCTGGCTGGTATAGAACTTGAAAAGCTCCGGGTGTTCTTGTATGAAATTAACGGTTGCCTGGCCTGAAATAAAGTCAGGATTCGTTATAAGGTTTTCGAGAAACTGGATATTGTTTTTTACGCCACGAATACGAAACTCGCGTAGTGCACGATGCATTTTGTGGGTAGCATCTTCCAGTGTCTTTCCCGCGGTGCTCAATTTCACCAGCATAGAGTCAAAGAAAGGGCTGATCTTCATGCCGGGATAAGTGCTTCCTTCATCCAGGCGCACTCCAAATCCCGTTGCATTGCGATAGGTTACCAGGGTGCCGTAATCGGGCTTAAAATCATTGGTAGGGTCTTCTGTGGTTATGCGGCATTGTATGGCAAATCCATTTTTAGGTATAGCTTCCTGATCTCCCAAACCTATTTTGGGGTCGGACAATTTATAACCGGAAGCGATATATATCTGTGTTTTTATAAGGTCAACGCCCGTTATCATTTCTGTAACAGTGTGCTCTACCTGTATACGCGGATTCACTTCAATGAAATAGATATTTTCCTTGCCATCTACGAGGAACTCTACTGTACCCAGGTTATTATACTTAACAGCAGAAGTGATCTTTACTGCATAAGCATAAAGCTTATCAAGGGTTTCATTTTTTAATGTTGCAGAAGGCGCTACCTCTACTACCTTCTGGAAGCGACGCTGTACAGAACAATCGCGCTCGTATAAGTGAACTATATTGCCATGCTGGTCGGCTGCTATCTGTACTTCAATATGTTTGGGCCGCTCAACAAATTTCTCCAGGAAAACGGTATCATCGCCAAAAGCATTTTTAGCTTCGCTCCTGGCTTCATGAAAAGACTTCTTCAGTTCTTCATCAGTCCTTACTATGCGCATACCACGCCCGCCGCCACCGGCAGCTGCTTTTAGCATTAGCGGGTATCCTATTCTGTTAGCTTCTTTTAAAGCTATGGTATCGTTTGTAAGGTTTTCAATATTGCTCTCAATAATGGGTATGGCACATTTTTTTGCAACCTCTTTAGCCGTTATTTTGTCGCCAAGAGCCGCCATAGCTTCCGGGCTCGGACCAATAAATATAATACCTGCTTCTGCACATTTACTTGCAAAGGTGGCATTTTCAGAAAGGAAGCCGTAGCCGGGATGAATAGCATTCGCATCACATTCTTTAGCTACCCTGATGATCTCATCTATATTCAGATATGGCTTTAATGGTTCGTTATCTGCCCCTATCTGGTAGGCTTCATCTGCTTTGTACCTGTGCAGTGAATACCGGTCTTCATAAGTAAAAACTGCAACTGTTGGTATATTTAGTTCTGCTGCGGCACGCGATATGCGAATAGCAATTTCTCCTCTATTGGCTATTAATATCTTCTTTATATTCATTATTTCAAATTGGCTCTAAAAATAACATCAAAATATCGATTTAGCAGACAATAAGAATGATATTATTCATTTGAATATTTTAATATAATAAATTGTGAGTATGAAGTGCAAATTGATACTTGATTGAGGGGCCTGCTAACTTGATTCA
>CAIYVS010000407.1 GCA_903929655.1 uncultured Bacteroidota bacterium
CCAATAAGAATGGTTCGATATTCAAAGAGGTAGACCTAATCGGACCCGAACCAACTTATATTGAAAATCAGTTCATTAGAAGAACAAGCCAAAACAGCTAAATAACAAAATTAACTACAGTAGCGGACTTTACTTTTTAAGTGAATCTTGTTGGACTAGTGTCATGTAAACCATAAAATGTCAAAAAAATATATCGTCCAAAGACCGGGACGGGTGTTTTTATATCTTATTTTTCTACCAATATAATGTCCCTATTGGGACAATGCTTCTTTTACAGGCAGACAAAATATACTTGACACAACACTAGTCAAAATGCCGCCCTGATGTTCGAGGGTTCCTGAAAAAAGAGACTCTCGCAGGAGAGAAAGTGACTATCGCAGGACAATAGGATAAGAACCCTTTGCTAACTTCGGCACCAAGGTATTATTTTGCCCATAAACTTGCTAATTCTCTTTCCAGTACATCTTCTCTTTTTCTTCTCGCACCTAAATCTGTGGATGCTCTTAAATTTGCAGCATAAATTTTTGTATTCTCCGCAGCATCCTGTGTTTCTTCTGTTTCAACTTCAGTACTAACGTAAATATCTATTTCATCACCAAAGTGAATTAATATCTCTCTACCTACTATTCTCTTCCCATCTGATAATGGCATTAC
The DNA here is from genome assembly GCA_903929655.1 of uncultured Bacteroidota bacterium. Lineage (GTDB taxonomy): Bacteria > Bacteroidota > Bacteroidia > Chitinophagales > Chitinophagaceae > JABDGU01. The sequence continues at coordinate 655 of CAIYVS010000407.1, forward strand.
ATCTCTATGCTTAGCCAATACTAAAAACAGAGTATAAAAATCAGTTTTCTTTCGCCACCTAGTATCATGTATATCTGGAAGTATCTTAAGTATTTCCCTCAAAACTTGATCAAATAGTTCTTTTACTTCATCACGCTTTCCAAATTCATTTTCATATAATTGATAATATTTGTCAAGTGTAGTTTTTTTGTTTTGTAAACCATGCAAATAGGCTATACTTAACTCGCTTATGAATTCAACATCTAGCATACGTTTAATATCATTGGAAGTGAATACACCAATTCTCGACCAATTTTCTAATGTTGCTAAACTATTCATTGTTTCTATAAAAGGTCCCCAATAAGTTGCTTGACGCAGTTCTTGGCTATTTAGTGCTACATTATTTCTATTTAATCTTTGAAATATTTCTCGAATTTCAATATCTGAAATTTCCGGCAAAACTCGCACAACAAACTGGTATCCGTATATTGTTTTTTTCTGATCAGGAGTAAGATCATCGAAAGTAAGATCACCGAAAGTTGGGCTATCTTTAGTATCAATAGTAATGCGACCACCAACAAAGTCTAAACAAGCAGTAATACGTTGCTGGCCATCTACAACTATATACTTTTTTTCACCGCGCTCATTGGTAATATCTTGCATGTATAATTCGGGAATCGGATACCCATTAAGAATAGTATCAATTAAAAAACCTTTTTGCCTTGGCGTCCATACTGGATTACGTTGAAACGGCGGTTTCATTTCTAATTGGTGTAAGTCTTCTGCTTGCTTGAACCACGCAATATCCCTATGAGTAGTTTGTAAATATTTGCTCATCTTAACTGTGATTAGTAATAAGTAAGTCTTTTAGTTTTGTTATTGATTCTATTTGGTACGAACGTAATGCTTCAAAATCTTTATAAATCCTAAAGTTTATTTCTCTATCAATAGTAGGATCTGTTTTTCGCATTTGTTCTATTGCATTTATCCATTCTTTTCCGAAAGGTAGAATCTGAATAATTTTGTCAGTTGCAATTGTCCCCCAATAAACTAGCCTAGTTCTATGATCTTCAAGGGAACTTTTTTCTTTCATATTTAACTGATGTCGTTTATTTCCAATATTTCTTAGGCAATGCCAAGCAATGTCAAAATGCAAACCAGATATAATCGCAACATCGATGTCAGAAATTTGATCAAATGGTTTTAAATTCTTTTCTGGACTTAAACTATATCCAACAGCCGCGCTACCTGTAAAAACAATAGACTTACCATCTACCCCTATCAAAAGTGATAATTTCTCTTTCCATTTTATATAAACTTCCAAGTTGTTTTCGAAAACATGAGGGACTCTTTCTGTAATCCATTTAGAAGTTGCAAATGAAAGCGGCTGAGTTAATATGTCATTGATAATTATATTCTTCATATTTACAAAAAGAGACAATATGACAAATTATACAATTTTTTAAAATTTACGTCTTTAAATGATACAAGATAGGTAAATGAGTTACAGAATTTACAATACCTACATTTTTTCTTTTTATACACCTTTTCTACGTAGGTTTTTACTAATTAAAACTTTAGGGGTGCCAGGAATGGCAGAGATGATACCCGCAGAACCTGTTCGGTTAATGCCGGCGTATTATTTCTCAAAAAATACTTAATTTAGTGATAGACTTTTCATCAAAAAATGTCTGCTGTTCAGCCATTAAGCAATATTCAACAGGAGTTATTAAACCTCTATTCTTCTGATATAGCGGAAAAAGATTTGCTAAATATTAAGCGTTTCCTGTCTAAATATTTTGCAGTGAAAGCTATTGGCGAAACAGACACAATATGGGAACAAAAAGGCTTTAGTAATGAAACAATGGACCAATGACTAAACGAAGACAATACCCCTTATGGCGATAAAGACAGTCATTGATACAAGTTTCCCGGTGTATTTACTCCAAGAGTTTTTGTGAAATTTTAAGACCAATCATTTGAAACAACTATTAATCCTATTTTCTATAGTCATTTTATTCCAGCATTCTTATGCTGCTTTTCCTGTATGCAGCAATTTGAAATTTCAATCTGAACGTAAAGAAGTAAAACGAATAAATATTTTCATAAGGCAGATCATTGGACCGCATACGAAACGATTTCATGTGCATGCCGGCAAAATACGCGGAAGAGATAAGTGGCATGCGGATTGCACAGGCGCAGGAATTGCCTCTTTGGGGGAATTGGCACTTGGAATATTGTTGCTCTCGACTAATTCTTTACCTGGTTATTTGTTGGGGATTTTTCTTCTCATAGGTAGCTTTTTATCTTCTATAATTTCTATCTGCACGTTTGATCGTTTTAAATGGTTTGCCTATGCCGCTTTAGCTGGGTTAGCTATATACCTTGCAATGTTTGGAAACATCGTATTTGGGTAGAATAGACTTTAAATATTATGAAAATAGATATGCAGTAATGCAGATAACAACAAATTCAAACTCAGGGGATTTCTCAATTCGTTTCGCTGTCGCACTATTAAGCGAAATATCTTAAACCTCAGGGGATTTCTCACCCGATGAAGGATCGGGTTCGAAATGACAGGTTGATTGAGCTTGTTTCAAGTCAAGAAGTGGTAATTTATAAAATTTGCCCACGTTTCCCCTTTTTCTGCGTAGGTTTGTGTTAATAAAACTTTAGGGGTGCCAGGAATGGCTGAGATGATACCCTCAGAACCTGTTCGGTTAATGCCGGCGTAGGAAAAAGTAAAGTCCTTCCGTTCTTTCCTGTATCTCTAAAGTTAAAGGTCGCTTTTGTATGGAGATACGAATTAATAATAGTGTATTTGATGTGGCTGAGAACTGCGGTTTGATGGCCTTGCTGGAGCAAGAGGGTTTAGGTGCTACCAAAGGCATTGCTATTGCCGTAAATGATTCGGTAATGCCCCGCGATGATTGGGAAAGGTATGTTCTTCAAAGAAATGACCAGGTTACTATTATCAGGGCTACGCAGGGGGGGTAGGACCTCTCCCGACCTCTTCGAAAGAGAGGAGGTGTGGTGTGGGTTGAGTTGTGAAAAATTTGAACTGCAAAGACTCTAAGGCGCAAAGAGGTATTTAATAATCTTAAAAAAATGAAAAGATGAAAAATGAAAAACTGCCTGTAAGCGAACATATAAGCAGGACACCGTTGCCGGGATCGAAGAAGGTATATGTGCAGGGAACTTTGTTTCCGATACAGGTTGCCATGCGGGAGATAGGTCTGAGCGATACGACTGATACGGGTAATGGCATTATGGAAAAAAATGCAGCAGTTACGGTATATGATACGAGCGGGCCTTTTACTGATCCTAATGTAAAGATAGATCTGTATGCGGGCATAGACAGGCTGAGGCAGCCGTGGGTATTGGAGCGTGGCGATGTGGAAGAACTGGCAGGGAATAGCTCAGAATACACGAGGAGCATTAATAATGAGGATAATCATTTTTATTTTAAAAACCTGCGTAAACCTTTACGTGCAAAGAAGGGGCATAATGTGAGCCAATTGCATTATGCAAAGAAGGGCATGATTACGCCGGAGATGGAGTATATAGCCATCAGGGAGAACCAGCGTATTGATGAATTGTACGATAAAAACAATGTGACCTGGGACCAGCATCAGGGACATAGTTTTGGAGCTAATACTCCTAAAAAACATATCACGCCTGAGTTTGTAAGGGATGAGGTGGCTGCGGGAAGGGCTATTATTCCGGCTAATATCAATCACCCGGAGACGGAGCCGATGATAATAGGCCGCAACTTTTTGGTGAAGATCAATGCTAATATCGGGAATTCTGCTGTGGCATCTTCTATTGATGAAGAGGTGGAAAAGATGGTATGGTCTATACGTTGGGGTACTGATACTGTGATGGACTTATCAACGGGTAAAAACATTCATGAAACAAGAGAGTGGATCATTCGGAATTCGCCTGTGCCAATAGGTACTGTGCCGATATACCAGGCATTGGAAAAAGTAAATGGTAAGGCTGAAGACCTGACATGGGAGCTATTCCGGGATACGCTGATAGAACAGGCTGAACAGGGTGTTGATTATTTTACAATACATGCAGGCGTATTGCTGCGCTATATACCTCTTACTGCAAAAAGGGTGACAGGTATTGTATCGCGCGGTGGTTCTATTATGGCCAAATGGTGTTTGGCGCATCATAAAGAAAATTTCCTGTACACACATTTTGATGAGATATGCGAGATCATGAAGGCTTATGATGTTTCTTTTTCTTTAGGCGATGGATTGAGGCCGGGCTCTATTGCGGATGCGAATGATGCGGCGCAGTTTGCAGAACTGGATACGCTGGGAGAACTAACCAAGATAGCATGGGAGCATGATGTGCAGGTGATGATAGAGGGGCCGGGACATGTGCCGATGCATATGATAAAGGAGAACATGGAAAGGCAATTGCAGGTGTGCCATGAAGCGCCTTTTTATACTTTGGGGCCTTTGACAACTGATATTGCACCGGGTTATGACCATATCACATCGGCTATTGGTGCGGCGATGATAGGTTGGTTTGGCACGGCAATGTTGTGTTATGTAACGCCGAAAGAGCATTTGGGCCTGCCTGATAAGAAAGATGTAAGGGATGGTGTAATAGCTTATAAAATTGCTGCACATGCCGCTGACCTTGCAAAAGGACACCCCGGTGCACAGCACAGGGACAATGCACTGAGCAAGGCGAGGTTCGAGTTCAGGTGGGAGGACCAGTTTAATCTTTCCCTTGATCCTGAAACTGCCAAGGATTTTCATGATGAGACTTTGCCTGCAGAGGGAGCAAAAATCGCGCATTTCTGCTCGATGTGCGGACCGCATTTCTGCAGTATGAAAATTACACAGGATATCAGGAAGTATGCGAATGAGAAGGGTTTGGATAATGAAGAACTGGCAGTGGAGGAAGGTATGAGTGAGATGTCTGAAGAGTTTAAGAAGAAGGGGTACCAGATTTATAGTTAATAAGTTGATTGGTTGAAAAGTTAAAAAGGCAGAGATTTAATGAGTGAGCTAATTGTGATAACGGATGATGTGATGAGGCGGGACGAAGTGGCCCGCTGGATGGAGGTATTGGAGGCTGGGGTTGAGAGATTGCATGTCAGGAAGCCTAAAGCAAGCAGAGAAGAATTGGAGGAATTGCTGAATGAGGTGCCTTTGGATTGGAGAAAAAAAATAGTTATTCATTACCAGCCTGAGCTTGCTGAGAAATTTGAATTGGGTGGTTTACATGTATCGTATAAAGATTTTAACCCGCCAAATGGCGAGGCAGGCCGCAAAGGCGCTAAGACGCTAAGAACTCTTAATATACCTGTTTCCTGTTCTGTGCATAGCTGGGGGGAAGCGAAGGACATAATAGACAGCTGTGCCTATTGTTTTATAAGCCCTGTTTTTGACAGTATTTCGAAATCGGGATACCTGGCAAGTAGTGAATTAAAACAGGTGCCTGCGGAATTAAGGGGTGAGAAGATATATGCATTAGGAGGAATAGATCCGGCGAATGCAGGTGAGGCTATTCATAATGGTTATTATGGTGTTGTGGCATTGGGATATATATGGCAGGAAGACGAGAGGAGGGGCAAGAAAGTAAAGGAAATATTAAAATCGATCAATAAAGAAAAAACACTGGTATGATATTGGAAAGGCCAATAGCAATGAGCATAGCGGGTTTTGACCCGAGCGGGGGCGCAGGCATACTCGCGGACATAAAAACTTTTGAACAATTGAATGTGCAGGGATTCGGGGTATTGACTGCAAATACCATACAAAACGACAGGGAGGTAAAAGAGGTAAAATGGATGCCTTTAGAAGATATATTAGGGCAACTGGATGTTTTGCTGGAATGTTTCGAGGTGAGTTATTTTAAAGTAGGCATCGTAGAAAACAGTGAAGTTTTTACTGAGTTGAAGAAAAGAATCATCAAACATAACAGGCATGCAAGAATAATATGGGACCCTGTGCTGGAATCCAGCTCGGGATTTGCTTTTTTTAAGAATGAACTGCCTGTAAAAGATCTGCTGAAGCATGTTTACCTGGTAACGCCTAACCTGCCGGAGTTTGAAAAATTATTTGAGAATGAAAAGGAAGCGTTTGCATGCTCTAAGAGTTGCAATATATACCTGAAGGGCGGGCATCATGAAACGGAAAGGGGTATTGATTATTTATATAGTGATGGTACAAAAATCTTGTTTAGTTCCGGAGAACAAGCTGTGTACCCAAAGCATGGATCGGGATGTGTGTTATCATCGGCAATAACAGCTTACCTGGCAAAGGGAGAGGATCTGGAGATAACATGTGAGATGGGCAAAATATATACTGAGAACTATTTATCATCCAGCGCCAGTCTTTTGGGGCAACATAGTTAACAATCGTGATCATGATAGCGCAACTGCATTTTATAACACAAGAAAATGAGATCTATTCGCATCTCAGGGGCATTACTGCTGCTTGCGAAGCGGGTGTGAAATGGGTGCAGTTAAGAATAAAAGATAAAACAGAGGAAGAAATATCAGAGCAGTCTCAATTAGCAAGAGAAATATGTGATAGGTATGGGGTAAAGCTTATTATTAATGACTATCCTGAAATTGCAAAAAAAGTAAATGCCGATGGCGTGCATTTGGGCAAAAATGATATGCCTGTAGCTAACGCAAGACATATTGTAGGGAACAAAATGATCATTGGGGCTACGGCCAATACTTTAGAGGATATCATATCGCATGCGGATAATGGGGCCGATTATATAGGATTGGGACCTTTTCGTTATACAAGTACGAAGAAAAATTTAAGTCCCATCCTGGGTATTGAGGGCTATGTACATATTATGAAGGAATGTGCGCGGAGAGCAATTGACGTACCTATCATTGCTATCGGCGGCATAGAAAGGGAAGACATTGCGGCACTTATGGAAACGGGAGTATATGGAGTTGCATTATCCGGCCTGATCGTAAGGTCGAATGATATGAGTGGTGAAGTAGAAAAGATCAATAGTTTACTAAAAAGAGATTAACCTATGTTACGTATAGCAGATAAGACATTCGGATCAAGATTATTTACCGGTACAGGTAAATTCAGCAGCAGTGAGTTGATGAGGGATGCCTTGCTGGAAAGCGGCAGCGAGCTGGTTACTGTGGCCCTGAAACGAATAGATATTCATAACCATGAGGATGATATATTGCAGCACCTGAACCATGCGCAGTTCAATTTATTGCCTAATACTTCAGGAGCAAGGAACGCAAAGGAAGCTGTGTTTGCTGCAGAACTGGCAAGGGAGGCCCTGGAAACTAACTGGTTGAAACTGGAAATACATCCTGACCCTAAATACCTGATGCCCGACCCTATTGAAACATTGAAAGCAACGGAAGAACTGGCTAAGAAGGGGTTTATTGTACTACCCTATATTCATGCAGACCCGGTTTTGTGTAAACGGCTGGAAGAAGTTGGTACTGCAGCTGTAATGCCTTTGGGGTCAACCATTGGCAGTAATAAAGGATTAAGGACCATTGATTTTTTGCAGATCATTATAGAACAAAGTAAAGTGCCTGTAATAGTAGATGCCGGCATAGGGGCACCGAGCGATGCTGCCTGGGCCATGGAGATAGGCGCTGATGCGATATTGGTAAATACTGCTATTGCTGTTTCTGAAAACCCGGTATTGATGGCAAGGGCATTTAAGATGGCCGTAGAGGCCGGAAGAATGGCTTATGAAGCCAGGCTGGCAAAACCGGCACAGGCAGCAGCAAGCAGTCCTTTAACTTCATTTTTGAATTCTTTATGAGCTTTGTAAATATTTTTGAAGGGTTTGCCTGGGATGATGTAAAGCACAGTATTTACTCAAAGCAGGCTCGTGATGTGGAAAATGCTTTGAATGCAAGGCATCGCACGCTGGAAGATTTTAAGGCTTTGATATCTCCGGCTGCCCTACCCTACCTGGAGCAAATGGCACAATTGAGCCAAAGCATTACACAGAAACGTTTTGGCAAGACCATACAGATGTATATACCTATGTACCTGTCTAATGAGTGCCAGAACATTTGTACTTATTGCGGTTTTAGCCTGACTAATAAGATTCCGCGTAAGACCCTTAGTGATAAAGATATATTGGCGGAGGTTGAGGTGATCAAGAAAATGGGTTACGACAATATTCTGCTTGTGAGCGGTGAAGCCCATATTACGGTAGGGCTCGATTATTTTAAGCATGCTGTGGGACTTATAAGACCTTATTTTTCGAACATTGCGATGGAAGTGCAGCCACTGGAAAAGGAAGAATATGCTGAGCTGGCGCAGTGCGGTGTTACAACTGTTTTAGTTTACCAGGAGACTTATCATAAAGAAGAATACAAAACACATCATCCCAAAGGGAAAAAATCAATTTTTAATTACAGGCTGGAAACCCATGACAGGCTTGGCGAGGCGGGCATCCATAAGATGGGATTAGGGGTTTTAATAGGTTTGGAAGACTGGCGCACTGATTCTTTTTTCACTGCTTTGCATCTGAATTATCTTGAAAAGACCTATTGGAAGACCAAATACTCTATTTCTTTTCCGAGATTGAGGCCACACGCCGGCGGGATTACGCCTAAAATGGAGATGAGTGATGCTGAACTGGTGCAACTGATCTGTGCTTACAGGATCTTTAATGAGGAGGTAGAATTATCGTTGTCCACGAGGGAATCTGAGATACTGAGAAATAATCTTATCAAAATTGGCATCACATCTATAAGTGCAGGTTCCAAGACCAATCCCGGCGGATATGCGGTTGCGTCAGAATCGCTGGAACAATTTGAGATCAATGATGAACGCACACCTAAACAAATAGCAGAAGTTATAAAAGAACAAGGCTATGAGCCTGTCTGGAAAGATTGGGACAGGGTACTTTCATAGCCTTGTTATAACAGATATATTAATTTTGCTGAAGGAATTTTACGATCTTATCTCTTTCGTCATTGGTAAGCAGGGCTCTTGATTGCATATGCATGCCTACAGTTTCCCATTGTTCGGGAGAGAATGTGTTTGGAGATGGTGTATTATGACACCTCATACAATTTTCTGACCAAAGCTGAATACCTGATTTTGCTTTTACCTTGTCGCTGGCCACACAGCCATTCACCGAGAATATTATAGCAGAGCTAAAGGCAATTAGTATAATGATGATTATATTTTTCATAAATGTTTTTTTTAGAACTCTGTTGAATATTGAATAAATACGTTGTTTGTATTAGCAGTTCCGTTTGATACACCAATATTTGCAGAGGTGCTGTTGATCAATTCGTAAGAAACTCTTATTACGCTCCTCCAACTTAACCAGTAGTTCAAGCCAAAATCTGTTTCATTAGTATTTTCTTCCCATGCAGAATTCTTAGGCGTTGTGAAATTTGCATAACGGAATGATAATTCGAAATTCTTCAGAATCTTATTACTTACGAAAGCCGGGCGAATGGATGCCTGTGCAAAATAAGATGTGGTTTTATTAGTAAAAGTATATGTTGAAGAATCTGCAGGATTAATATAATTCTGATCGTTAATATTGATTATATTATATTGCCCTTTTACATTAAG
>CAIYVS010000408.1 GCA_903929655.1 uncultured Bacteroidota bacterium
ATACGGATACTTTTACTGCTAATGCCACTAATTGCCCCAGCCCAACATATCAATGGTTCCGGAATAATGTCTTGATACCCGGCGCAACAAGTAATCCTTATATAGATACTCTTGGTGCGGGACAGCATATGAGCGTGGTTGTGCATTGCGGGGCTTGTGCGAGCCCGGATAGTGCGGGGAGTAATAATTTGACAACGACGGGGATACCCCCCAACCCCCTGAAGGGGGAGTTTGCTGTGTGGCCAAACCCGGTGGGAGAGAGCCTCACCCTATCCCTCTCCGAAGGAGAGGGGACGGCGCGAGTATTGCCGGCGGTGGTAGAAATTTTTGATATTGTGGGTAGAGCGGTTTATAGCGGTGTGATGGCCTCTCCCGGCCTCTCCAAAGGAGAGGTGACAGAAACCATTGATACAAAGAATTTTTCAAGAGGTACCTACTTTATAGAGATTACCAATAGCGGTGGTGAGCGAGTGATTAAGAAGATTGTGAAGTAAGCTTTCCATGTGGTTGTGAGATTGCTTTGTTGTGGCCTGGCACAAGGCCATGCTATCACTCTGCGCAATGACGTGAGTGGTGGATTTCTATTTGGCGGGAGAGCTATTTCTCCGCATGTCATGGTTTGACATTTCTGCCAAAGACAATTCTATGATTAAGTTCTTTTGCCGCGTGTTGTGAAAGTGTAGAAGCGAGCGTGGCAAGGATATATAATAGTATTAATGAAGCTGGCGGCAAAAAAGTTGTTATGACAAGTAAATCTTATTTACTTTACAATTTATGCCAGATAAAGAAAAATATTTAGTAATTGTGGCGGGGGGGAAGGGATTGCGCATGGGATCGGCTGTGCCTAAACAGTTTTTGCCATTGTGTGGTAAACCTGTGTTGTATTATGCTATACATGCTTTTAAAAGCGCATTTCCTGATATACAGGTGATTATGGTTTTGCCAAAGGAACACATAAGTTATGCGCAAATGGTATTGCAGGCATTCCCTGAACGAATTGATGCGGAAATTGTGGCAGGAGGGGAAAGCCGCTACCATAGTGTGCAAAATGGCCTGAAGCCGGTACACAATGATGCGGTGGTTTTTATACACGACGGGGTGCGCCCTTTGGTTTCTACAGAGCTCATCAGGCGTTGTTATGAACAGGCCGTAGAAAAGGGTAGTGCCATACCGGCTATTGCGGTGAAAGACAGTATGCGGGTTGTGGAAGGGGAGACAAGTAAAGCAATAGACAGGGAACAACTGAGGATAGTACAGACCCCGCAAACATTTTTATCTGATCTGATAATTCCTGCTTTCAGGCAGGATTATAATGCATCGTTTACCGATGAGGCTACTGTGGCTGAAGCATTTGGGCTGAAAGTTCATTTAATTGAGGGTGAGCGGAACAATATTAAAGTTACTACTCCGGAGGATATGGCTGTGGCGGAAGCTTTGCTTAATTTGAAAATGTGAAAATGTGAAAAAGGCCGGGCTTGTTGTATTGTGTTGTTTTTACTTCCTGGATTGTTTCGGGCAGCACTATGATACGGTAAGTGTTTTTAACCTGCCCATACAAATGGATGAGGTGGTAATAAAGAGTGGCTGGGACATCAATGCGTTTATTAAAAGGGTAAAAACAGATTCTACATTTTATAAGGCCTTTCGCAGTATGCGCCTGGTGCCTTACACTGCCATTAATGAGATAAAAGTTTTAGGGAAGGGTAATAAAACCATTGCAAGCCTGCATAGCAAGACCCAGCAGAAGATAAATAAGGGTTGCCGCAGTATGGAGGTGCTGGAGGAAAAAACAAGCGGTCATTTTTATACATCGAAGGGTAAGTACAATTATTATACGGCGGAATTGTATGCGTATCTCTTTTTCACAAAGGGTATTATTTGCGGGGAAAATGATATTGTAAGGGGTGAATTGCAGGACAAAGGAAAAGGGAAACTGGAAAAAAGTAAATACCAGCTAAAGCAATTGATTTTTAACCCAGGAACAAAAATAAGTGGTGTGCCTATGATGGGAGATAAGGCTTCTGTCTTTGACCCTGAGCAGGCAAAAAAATATGATTTTAAAGTAAGCATTGAACAGTACGAAGGTCAGGACTGTTATGTTTTTAAATTAAGTCCGAAAAAAGGTGAGGAGAGCAATGTGGTGTTCAATGAGCTTAAAACCTGGTTCAGAAAAAGCGATTATGCAATATTGGCGAGAGACTATTCTTTATCCTATAACACCATGCTTTATGATTTTGATGTGGTAATGAAGGTAAGGATGCAGCTAATAAGAGGCCAACTGCTGCCGGTTCATATAGGATATTTTGGTAATTGGCATGTCCTAACACAAAAGAGAGAAAATGTAATATTTACAGCATCCATTAGTTATTAGCAGAATGTATGTCTAATTTAAATATGTCCTTTCCCGTTTCGTCCTTTTTTTGCAAATTTTGGTTTTGTGCTGATATCTTATTTTTAAGCAACAATTTCATTGTTAAAATAAGCATGGGTGATAAAGATGTGTTTAGGTAATATCATTTGGCTATGCAATGAAAATCAACAGTTTTATAGTTTCGCATTAGCAATAATGAAGTTGGGTTCTCAATAAAAAAATTAAAATATAGAATATTGAGTAAATTTTTTATTTTTAACTGATATTTACTAGGTAAGAATAGTATTAATAAAAATAATATGCGTTTTTCTATGAAAAAAATATTTACGCTTGGGCTTATTTTATCTTCAATTTGTTTCAACATTACTGATGCAATAGGACAAGCCTGTTCGGGAACACCTGCAACACCTACTATTAGTTCGGGGGTATTAAGCACCCAATGTGCGGGGGCGACGCCTACTATTAACGCAAACTCAAACGTTGGTACTACCGGTAATTTTTTCCAGTGGCAGTCGGGGTCTTCAGCTACCGGGCCATGGAGCTATATATCAGGTGCCACTTCGCTGTCTTATACTTCAGCAGCCTTGTATTCCACTACTTATTTCAGGATACAGGATTCATGCGGTATTAGCCACTCCGTTTCTTACAGTGCTGCTTACCAGGTTCCGATAGATGTATTTGCTATTAGCACCCAGCCTTCAAGTGCTGCTACCTGTTCCGGTTTAAATGCCACATTCAGCGTAGCTGCGTCCGGAACAACTTTGGCGTACCAGTGGTATGTAAACCAGGGTTCAGGTTATGTTGCTCTGAGTAATGGCGGTGTTTACAATGGTGCTACTACTGCTACGCTTACTATTACAGGCGCTACTGCAGGGATGAATAATTATAGCTACGAATGTGCAGTTTCTGATGCTTGTAATCCTGCAACTTATTCAGGGGCCGCAGTTCTAACGGTTAATGCATCCCCAACTATAACAACAGCGCCTGCCGATGTTACGGCATGTAACGGCAGTAATGCCACTTTCAGTATTGTAGCTTCCGGTGCAAACATCACTTACCAATGGCAGCTAAATACAGGTAGCGGTTATGCTCCCGTTGCTAACGGAGGAATTTATAGTGGCGCAACTACTTCAAGCTTAAGTATCACTGGTGTAAGCAATACATTAAACGGATATAGCTATCGTTGTGTACTTACATCAAGTCCTTGTACGGCAGTTATCAGTACAGGCGCCACACTAACTATTACTAATTTGCCGGCAATTACTACACAACCCGGAAATGATACTATTTGCTCCGGCAATAACGGGATTTTCAGCACCACTGCTACTGGTTCTGGTATAAGCTATCAGTGGCAGGTAAATACAGGTTCAGGTTTTGTTAATGCATCCAACGGTGTTTTATATAGCGGCGCTACTACCAATACGCTCAGCATTACAAATGCCACTATCGGGATGAATGGTTATCTGTACCAATGCGTTGTTACGGGTTCATGCAGCCCGGCAGCTACTACTAATGCTGCATTGTTATCAATTACCCAATCTCCATCTATTACCAGCCAGCCGGTTAATGACACGATATGCGCTGCATCTGGCGCTACATATAGTATAACTGCTATCGGTGGCGGTTTAACTTACCAATGGCAGGTGAACACTGGCAGTAGTTATGTAAATGTGGTTAATGGCGGTGTTTATAGCGGCGCTACTACCAGTACACTTAATATTACCGGCGCTACTGCGGGTATGAATGGTTATTTATATCGTTGTATTGCCACTTCCGGTTCCTGTTCTGCTGTGGTTACCAGCAATGGTGCCTCCCTGATTGTTTATACTGCTTCTGCCGTAACATTTCAACCGCAAAACAGCACAATTTGCCAGGGCGCGAGTACTTCATTCTTCATTTTAGCCAGTGGCAGTAATCTTAGCTACCAGTGGATGGTGAACCAGGGATCAGGTTTTGTTGCTGTTGCAAACGGTGGTGTTTACAGCGGGGCCACAAGCAGTACACTTATTATTACAGCTGCAACGGCAGGTATGAGCGGATATATCTATCAATGTGTTGTTTCCAACTCAAAATGTACGTCTGCAAGCAGTAACAGCGCTACTTTGACGGTTAATCCAACTCTGGTACCATCAATAGCGATATCAGCCAATCCGGGTACTACGATTTGTGCAGGTACCTCAGTTACTTTTACCGCTGTTCCTACCAACGGCGGCACCACTCCAGCTTACCAATGGAAACTGAATGGTGTGAATGTAGGAAGCAACAGCAATACTTATACCAATGCAGCACCCGGTAATGGTAACACTGTAACTTGTACATTGACGAGCAATGCAACCTGTGCCAGCCCTAGCGTTGCTAACAGTAATGTACTGACTATGACAGTTAATCCTGTCCTGGTGCCAACTGTATCAATAGCTGCTAACCCTGGCACGACCATTTGTTCAGGTACTTCGGTAATATTTACTCCTACTCCTGTAAATGGAGGAACCTCTCCTATTTATCAATGGAAACTGAATGGAACGCTGGTGAGTATTGGCAATACTTATACAAATGCAGCGCTTGCAAACGGTAATACCGTTTCATGCACACTGACAAGCAATGCAACCTGTGCTAATCCCACAATTGCCAACAGTAATGTACTTACTATGACAGTGAATGCCTTGCCAACAGCTACAATTACCGCAGGCGGTCCGACGACATTCTGTACAGGTGGCAGCGTTGTTTTAACAGCGACAGCAGGCTCCGGTATCAGCTACCAGTGGTATGTGAATTCATCGATAATCGTTGGCGCGACAAGCCAGGCATATACAGCAAACGCATCCGGAAGCTACCAGGTGAAAATTACCAATACAACTACACTTTGCAATGCAACTTCTGCTGCTACTGTAGTTACAGTGAATGCTTTGCCAACTGCCAATATTTCAGCCAGCGGTTCGGTTAATTTCTGTTTGGGTGGCAGTGTCACACTTACTGCTTCCTCTGGTGCAAGCTATGCATGGCAATTAAATGGTTTGCCGATAACCGGCGCTACTTCCCAGAATTACGTGGTCACTGTTTCAGGTACTTATAAAGTAACTGTTACCAATGCTGCGGGTTGTTCCGCCACGTCTACGGGTATTACCGTAACAGTAAATCCATTACCTGCAGTTACGCTTACACTCTCAGGTCCTACTACATTCTGTGCTGGCGGCTCTGTTACAATTTCAGTTCCTTTAGTAGCAGGTACTACCTACCAGTGGTATAAAAATTTCGTAGCTATTCCAGGAGCGATTTCCAGTTCATATGCTGCAAATTCAACAGGGAACTATTATGTAAAGGTTATCACAACGGTTACTACCTGTACGGCTAATTCCGCTAATACTGTTGTTACAGTAAATGCATTACCTGTACCCGTAATAACTGCAAACGGGCCTATTTCATTCTGTGCAGGTGGCAATGTTTCTATGACTGCTACGCCTACCGGTTCAGGCATTACTTACGCATGGCAAATGAACGGCTCCGCAATACCCGGCGCAACAAGCTCTTCTTATAGTGCAACTGCATCCGGTAACTATACTTGCATGGTTACCAACGGAAACAATTGTACTGGTACATCTAATACCATTGCAGTAAATGTTAACCCGCTTCCAACCCAACCAGTCATTAGTAATTCCGGTCCAACTGAATTTTGCCAGGGTGGTAGTGTATATTTAAGCACTTTTGGTGTTATCGGCATCAATTATCAATGGAGCCTGAATAGTTCTGCCATCAGCGGTGCGACCGCAACAGGTTATGCTGCTTCAACAGCAGGCAATTATACCATTAGTGCTACAGATGATAGTGCTTGCAGCTCCACATCTTTCCCAATTACGGTTATCATTGATACATTACCTGCAGCGCCGTTGATAGGAGCTTTAGGCCCTACTACATTCTGTTGGGGAAGTACAGTGACCCTGACCTCTGCCACCATATTGGGTGTTACCTATCAATGGTATGATAATAATAATACGGTAATAGGAGCTATTTCACCTTTTTACCCTGCTCCTGATACCGGTAATTATACACTTATTATTACTGATGGTAATGGTTGTACTGCAACTTCAAACGGCGTTTATCTCAGTGCAGACTTCCTTGATCCTGTTATTACTGCAAGCGGTTCTATGTTGTGCACCGGAACATTCCCATCTTATCAATGGTATTTTAATGGCACAGCCATTACATCAGGTGGTAATAGTTCTTGTTATACTCCTGCACAAAACGGTGCTTACTGGGTAGTAGTATCGGATAGCATTTGCTCAGCTACTTCAAGTCCTTATTATTTGTCGACTCTTGGAGTAGGTAATGTGATGTCTAAAGACGATATTAAAATATATCCTAATCCTGCTAGTTCCGTTATACATATAGCTGCCCCCGGAAAAGTGAATGTTACAATTGCCGGAATAGATGGCAAAGTGTTTACGCATATGGAAGATGCCCATGATATTGATATCAGCCAGTTACCAAACGGAATGTACATGGTGATGGTATATGATAGCAATAATGTGCTTGTAAGGATTGATAAACTGATCAAGTCTAATTAATATTCATTATATTTTTTAATAAGCTGTATCTAAAACATTTAGATACAGCTTTTTCTTTTATATTCAGATAATTGTTTTATTTTTATTGCGTAACATATTGTTTTATAAAAATAGATTTACTATGAAAAAACTTTTAGGTGTCATAGCCCTTTTTATTGCAATGCAGTCTTATGCTCAGACTACAATAGTAATTCAACCCACGAATGGTAATGATGTACAGGTGCAGTGGAGAAATCCTTCCTGCTCCAATCCCCCTGATCTTGCCGACTCTAATGGGTATGGGAACCCTGAAGCGGTGGTAACGGCATGGACTTACCAGGGCTGTTTCGGAATAGCGAGGTACCTTCTTCATTTTAATGATATTACAAACCCTGCAGTCATTCCTGCTAGCGCTATAATTGTATCTGCCAAACTTGCTCTTAGCGGAGAAGATACAACAACGAATTTCGGGAATTCAAATTATCCGGGCTCTCCTTATAATTTCTATGGCAGTGATTCGGGCTGGGTATATGAATTAACGGATTCTTTTAATGTCCATACTGTTACCTGGAATAACCAACCTGCATGGAAACATGTTGATTCTACTGTGCTGCCGCAGTCAACTGTAAGGTACGGGCAACATGATACAATGGATGTTACGAATATGGTAATAGATATGAGAGCGAATGCGAACACCGGATTTCTGGTGAAACTTCCTACAGAGCAATATTACAGGGCACAGATTTTCGCTACAAGCTACCACCCCAATGCAGCCCGGCGCCCGGCGCTTATCATTGTTTATGACAATCCCTGTTCCGGTACACCGGCAGCGGCTGTTATTAATACCACATCACCTGTAAATGTATGCAGTGGCAGTACCCAAACTATTACGGCTACCGATCCTAATAACGCCAGCAATATGTATTATCACTGGCAACAGGCATCCGCTCTTGCCGGCCCCTGGACCTATATTGCCGGAGCAACTAATTTATCTTATACAACACCCGCTTTGTCCAGTACCACCTATTACAGGCTGCTTGATTCATGCGGAAACAGCCATCTTACGAGCCTGAGCAGTGTATTTACTGCAAATGTGCTCACAACGCCCACCAGCAGTGTTTTGCCTGTATCTTCCACAATATGCGCCGGCACAAACATTTCTTTTGTTGCAACGGCAACAGGCGGTAACATTACTTATCAATGGAGGGTAAATGCCGGAGCCGGATTCAACAATGTCGTTAATGGTGGCATTTATGGCGGAGCTACAACCCCTATACTTAATATTACCGGTGCATTGGCATCCATGAATGGATATACTTACGAATGTATCGCATCAAACGGTTGCGGCAATCCTGCAATTTCGAACATTGCTATACTGAATGTGAATGCAGCCCCTGCAATTA
>CAIYVS010000409.1 GCA_903929655.1 uncultured Bacteroidota bacterium
AAGGGGAATAGCAATGTGATTATTTACGGTATGGACGGCAAAGTAGTTCTGCGAAAAACATTAGTAAATAGCAGAGTACAGATTGATGAGGTATCAAAGGGCCTGTATATAGTTTTATTACAGTCTGGCAATTATAGAAAAACTTTTAAAATGGTTCTCTAAATGTATCGTATAACTGTAAAGACAAAAGAGCTTTAGGTACTGCCTATTTACTCAACAAGATCGGACCAAAACCTTATATGTTTCGGCAATGGAGAAGGTTTGTATTGATTCGGGAATTCTATATTAAACTCCTTTTGCAGACAATCAAGCAAATCATTGCCATAGTACGATACCTTTTTGCCTTAATAAATCTATAGACTCAAGTATAAATTTTTCATCCATTTTAATACGTTTTTACACCCCGTAGTCCCTTTCCACCTTACATATTCTTACTTTATAATGCTCATACCATTTTGCTCTACCCAATTGCTGGGCTGCAAGGTGGTCTACGTTTTGTTTCCATTTCTTTATGTCTTCAAGTGATTGCCAATAAGAAACGGTGATACCTAATTCTTTGCGGACACTCTCTATGCCCAGGTAACCTGGTTGTTGTTTTGCAAGTTCATCCATAGCCTCTGCCATTGCAGTATAGCCATTATCACCTTCTGTGCGGAAGGAAGTGAAGATGACTGCGTAATATGGAGGTGTGGGGGTTAATGCGATCATGATCTATTTATTCAGATTAAAAATTGTGCCAATTTTATAACTTCCTTTGCTTCTTTTACGTCGTGTACACGCAATATAGAGGCGCCTTGTAATAATGCAACCATATTGAGCGCAGTGGTTCCGTTAAGTGCACTTTCAGGATTTACTTTAAGTGCTTTGCATATCATCGATTTCCGGGAGAGTCCAGCCAAAATGGGTTTGCCTAATATCCTGAAAGTGTGCAATGAGTTTAATAAGGCGAAATTGTGTTCCACAGTTTTACCAAAACCAAAACCGGGATCAATAATAATATCCACGATCCCCTCTTCTGCACATTGTGTGGAGATATCCTTTAGGTAATCCCTCACCTCTTTTACCACATCTGTGTATTGCGGGTCTTTCTGCATGGTCTCCGGCGTGCCTTGCATATGCATGGCAATATAAGGCACTTTAAATGATGCCACGGTGCGAAGCATTTCTTTATCAAAACGGCCTGAGCTTACATCATTAATAACAGACACCCCGGCAAGTATAGCTTCTTTTGCAACGCTTGCATTATAAGTATCGACAGACAACCACACATCAGGGAAATATTTATAGATGGCACCGATCACCGGGATAACCCGGCTTAATTCCTCATCTGTGGAGATAATTGCTGCTCCTGGTTTGGTGGATGCACCGCCTATATCTAAAATAGTGGCACCTTCCTCTTGCATTTTATCTGCTTTCCTCAAAAGTTCATCAATTCCACTTTCCCTGCCTTTATTATAGAAACTATCGGGGGTAGCATTCAGGATACCCATTATCACCGGTTTGGAAAGGTCCAGCAAACGTCCTTTACTTTGCAGCGTGGTTTGTACGGGTAAAAGTGTATTTTGCAAGGTCAAAATTCAATTAATTACGTTCAAAAGTATATAAAACATACATAAGTGCCGGATACTTTAACACAATATAGAAATGTGCTAGCCCAATGTAAGGACATGTATATAAAGAAGGCCAAAGACTATGGCACCTCCTGGCGTCTATTGAGACCTATATCTATTGTAGACCAGGTATATATTAAGGCTGCACGCATACGCCAGATACAAGAAACAGGCAAGCAGCAAATAGGCGACACCATAGAAAGCGAATTTATCGGTATTGTTAATTATGGGATCATTGCGCTCATACAGGCCTCCTTGCCTGCCGAGGCCCCTGCTGAATTAAGCGCAGAAGAAGCAAAGAACTGGTATGAGCTGAAAGCAAAAGAAATTGAAGACCTGATGTTGCAGAAAAATCATGATTACGGCGAGGCCTGGCGCGATATGTCCCAGCAATCGTTCGTGGACCTGATACTGGTAAAATTGCTGCGCATAAAACAGATACTGGCTAATGATGGGCAGACAATGGTATCAGAAGGGATAGACGCAAATTTTATTGATATTGTTAATTATGGAATTTTTGCACTCATCAGGATAGGGGAATGAGCCACTGAACTTGTCTGATAGGTGACCCTGTTTCCGGAATTGTGAAAAAAATGCTAAGGGCCTTTTTAAAAAATACACAATCCTTATTTTTGAATCATTAATTATTATATTACAAACAATAATCTCCGATATATGAAGTATGTACTTTGGCTGATAAGAATCATCATAGGTGTTTTGTTTATTTTTTCGGGCCTTGTTAAGGCTAATGATCCGCTGGGGCTTACCTATAAAATGGACGAATTCTTCGAGGTACTCCACATGGCTTTTATGGCGCCTTATACTTTCATCTTTTCACTCTGCATGATATCTTTCGAGATTCTTTGTGGTGTTGCAGTATTATTTGGTTATGCCTTCCGCACTTTTTCATTGCTCTTATTACTGCTTAATATCTTTTTTACTTTCCTTACCGGCTATGCACTCTTTACAGGCAAGGTAAAGGAGTGCGGTTGTTTTGGTGCCTGCATCAAAATTTCCAGCAGTGCTACTTTTTACAAAGACATCGTTCTTACACTGCTTAGTGTAGTTCTTTTTGTTTATCGTAAACAGATACATCCTTTATTACCTAAACATATTGGCACAGCTTTAATAAGCAGTACCATCATCCTATCCTTCTTTATACAATGGAGAATGCTGGAACACTTGCCTTATATAGACTGTCTTTCTTATAAAGTAGGCTATAACCTGTGGCAGAAAATGCAGGTTCCTCCCGGAGCAGTACCTGATAAATACGAGTCGGTACTGATCTATGAAAAGGGTGGTGTTAAAAAAGAATTCACCTTGCAGAATTACCCATGGCAGGACAGCACCTGGAAATTCGTGGACCGTATAGACAAACTGGTACAAAAAGGAAATGCTGACCTTGAGATCAAAGATTTTAGCCTTACAGACTACAGCGGTGGCGATCATACACAAGAAATACTTACTGCAAAGGGTTACCAGTTTCTGTGGTTTCTGAAAGATCCCAATACTGCACATACGGACAATATGGATGTATTACACAGCCTTATAAAACAAGCCCAGCAATTAGGCATACCTTTCTATGTAGTTTGCTCTGCCAGCAAAGATGAAGCAGATGCATTCCAGAAGAAATGGGACCTGATGAATATCGACTTCCTGGTGCTGGACCGCACTGTTGA
>CAIYVS010000410.1 GCA_903929655.1 uncultured Bacteroidota bacterium
CAAAAATATATTTTTTTTCTTTCAAGATTATCCTTTTCCCTGACACAATACTACAGATACGGCCTGGGTCATCAAAAAAGCCGGAATGTTTATGGAATGCCCCGCCGTCTATTATAAATATTTTATCATCAGCAAAAAATATATCAATACATTTTCAAGCAGGATAAGCCCAAACCAGCACATACCCGCCCCAAGGAAAAGTGGTTTTATTTTTTAAAGAATTTTAAAAAATGAGCTGCTACTTTATACATTTGACCAAACAATGAAACGATCACTCATACAAATGCATCTTGCAGTGCTGCTCTGGGGTTTCACAGGCGTACTTGGCAGGGCTATTTCTCTGGATGCCCCCGTGCTGGTCTGGTACCGGATGCTACTTACGGCCCTTATAATGGCTGCCCTGCTCTTCTACCGCAAACAATGGGTAAAAATTGCGCCCAAAGATATGGTGCAGCTATGCCTTATAGGTTGCTTGTTTGCCTTGCACTGGGTAGGGTTTTATGGGGCCATAAAGTTTGCCAATGCTTCCATAGCCTTGGTGTGCTTGTCCACAGCCAGTGTATTTACTTCCCTGCTTGACCCATGGGTGAATAAAGGCAAGCGTGATCCCTTCGAGATCTTGCTGGGATTGCTGGCCCTGTCGGGTGTTTATTTTATTTACCACTTCCAGCAGTTCTATGGCTTGGGCATCCTTTTCGGGGTTATTGCCGCCGTCCTCAGTTCTGTTTTCACTGTGCTTAATAAAAGGATCGCGCATAAATATCCTTCTCGTACACTGGTGTTTTATGAAATGGCTACAGGCTGGGTGTTTATAAGCATCCTTATGCCCATGCAGTTTTTCCTGTTTCCCCAAACAAATTTCATCCCTCATTCCGATAGCCTTATGGGCCCATCCTGGTTTCATAACGATTGGCTCTGGCTCATCATATTGAGTCTTTGTTGCACCGTATGGGCCCAATCACTTTCACTTACTGCTCTAAAAAAGCTAAGCTCCTTCACGGTTACCCTATCTGTAAACCTGGAACCCGTTTATGGCATATTGCTTGCCTTTTTATTTTACCACGAGAACCAACAACTGCACCCAGGCTTCTTTATGGGGATGGGCCTTATACTCCTTTCTGTAATCTTGCAAACAATACGCCTGCTTAGGTCTAAGTTTGCTGCTCCTAGCTACCTGGAAGAAAAAGGCGGGATAGATTAATATAATACTCCCTCTCTTTATCTTTTCAAAAATCATTTGCACATTTGTACATTCGTCACATTTACACTTTAGGTACATGATCCACAAAATCTTAAATGATAAGCCCACACGCTTATTTATATTCCTTTCCTCCTTCTTTGTAGCCAATGCCCTGATAGCTGAGTGTATTGGTGGCAAGCTCTTTTCGCTGGAACGTACTTTGGGATTTGCCCCGCACCCTTTTTCATTATTAGGACAGGACGGGCTCACTTTCACACTCACCTGTGGTGTTTTGCTTTGGCCAATAGAATTTGTAATGACCGATATTGTGAATGAGTATTATGGCCCCAGGGCTGTAAAGAGAATATCCTATATAGCCGTAGCGCTCATCAGTTACGCCTTCCTCATGTTTTATTTTGCTATTAAAATTCCTGCAGAACAGTCATTCTGGATAACAAGCCAGAAAGACCAGGGCATACCCGATATGCAGGCTGCATTCAGTGGCATTTTCGGCCAAGGCATGTGGATCATTGTAGGTAGTCTTGCGGCATTCCTCCTAAGCCAGGTTGTAGACGTCTGGATCTTCCACAAGATCAAGAAAAGAACAGGCGAAAAGAAAGTTTGGCTGCGCGCCACCGGCTCCACCCTTGTTTCCCAACTGGTGGATAGTTTTGTAGTATTATTTATTGCTTTTAAAATTGGTAAAGGTTGGTCCTATCAAAGAGTCATTGCAATTTGCATGGTCAATTACGCCTATAAATTTACTATGGCCATTGTTTTAACCCCGCTTATCTATATAATAGAAAATAGAATAGAACGTTTCCTTGGCCATGAAATAACCCATCAAATGAAGCATGCCGCGATGTATAAAACAAACGAATAGCCTGCTGCAAATATTTGCTATGAGCTTCAAGCAGGGGATTTGAACGAAGAAATATCCGGGTTGAAGCACACCATAAATTGCGCATAAATCAGAATATTGTTTCCACAACACAAGCTTATATCAGCATTCCTGAATATAGAAGAGGCTGCCTCAAAAGGTTTTTAACTGTCTGAGAATCGCTCGTACGAAAAACTTCTCTATCAGGTACCCAAATAAAAAGAGGCTGTCTCGGACTTTTGAGACAGCCTCTTTTTTTAGTGTTATAAACCAAAGAAATCGGAGGCTGATAAATTAATGATAAAACCGATATCCCAAAGTAAACTGCATCCACATATTTTTATAGCGGGGGGTTGCTGAAGTTCCATTATTTTTATTACTAAGCACATCAATGCCCCCCCTGGCACCAATCACAATATGGTTAAAATTAAGATCTGCACCGCCCGTAAGACATACCGTATTTCTACGCGCATCATCATCCAGAAATAACTGTTGACGATCAATACTGGTGGATGCATTGGCAAATACATCACGCTGGTGGATAAGAAGGGAATATTGGGGGCCTATCAGCAGGGTTAAAAACCTGCCTGGCACAAATGCGAATAGGAGCGGAACATCTATATAACTGGTAGTACGGGTAAGGTTATAAGTACCATTAAGGATACTACCTGTACCGTGAAAGCCTTTTTGAGAAAATAATATTTCAGGTTGAAAGTTAATATGTGGCACAATAGGTATTGAAACAAAGCCACCAGCGGCAAAACCCAACAATGCATTGGTATTAAATTGGTCGCCAGACCTGCCGTATACATTTGAGTAATTTGCACCGATCTTCAGGCCGGACATAATTTTACCATGAAAACTCTTTTTATCCGTAGTTCCATTTTCCTGGGCATAACTGTTATTTCCAATAGTTGCTGCCATTACTATTATAGCTGCAAAAAACATTTTTTTGGCTATCGCCGATCTTCTTGACCGACGTGATGAAGTCACACCGCTTGAGTTTCA
>CAIYVS010000411.1 GCA_903929655.1 uncultured Bacteroidota bacterium
AGTGGAAAACAACCTTCAAAAGGCACAGGTTCTTATAAGGAATACCAGCCGCTTTGCAGTTAAGAAGCAGAAGCCAAAACAGTTTACTTATTCTTCAGCAGGTCACGAATTTCAGTGAGGAGCACATCGGTAGAAGAAGGTGCTGCAGGCTTAGGGGTTTCTTCATGTTTCTTTTGCAATTTAGCCATAGCTCTTATTATAAGGAAAATGAAAAAGGCCACAATTAAAAAATCGAATATGGTTTGAATAAAATGGCCATATGCAAATACGTTAGCTCCAGCTTTTTTAGCTTCTTCCAGTGATGCATAAACATCGCCTTCTTTTGCAGTTTTCAGGACAATAAATTTATCTACAAACATTTGTCCTTTTCCTGTAATTACGCCAATAGCAGGCATGATAATATCTTCAACCATGGCCGCAACTATCTTGCCGAATGCGGCACCGATAATAACACCGACAGCAAGATCTACAACAGAGCCTTTCATTGCAAAGGCTTTAAAATCTTTAACGAATCCCATAAAATTGAATTTCTAACGATTAAGAAAATGGTTTGTTTCGTTGCTCAGCAAATTGAAAGATATAAGGCATTAAAATTTATATTCCATGCCCAGTGTAAATACCTGGTTTATTTGCAGCCAGCCTATATTGTTACCAGGCAGGTTTTTCTCTGCTCCGGTAGCGTCGTATTTACTGTACGGAATATTATTGTCGTAAATAAATGTGGCACCCAGTGTGAGGTTAAGGAATTTGGATACTTTCCATGCCAGCAAATTATCAAATAGCACTGCAATATTGCCAGGGTTATCTTTCTTTATAACAGTGCCTGTGCTATCCCTGGTATCTTTAGCAAGGTAATTTGAATAAAGGTCTAAACGGGTTCTGTACTGGGCGCGTTTGCTGATATTGTACACATACCTGCCTGAAAAGTAGGCGCCAAACTGATAATAGGCAGTTTTGTTGTATGCAATACCGAATGCTCCTAAAGGAGATTGGCTGGTATAAAATTTATCTGCCAGTGTCACTCTGCCTGCCATGGGCGATAAGAATAAGCTGACATCACTTCCTCTTCTGTACTCAAGGCCAAGCGCCAGGGTAAAGTAAGCCGGGGATAAAAATTTGGAGCTTGATGAACTATCCCAGTTTTTCAATGTATAATCATAACCTTTGGTGAGTTGTGATTTGAAATTAAATAAGCAGGTAAGGTAAAGGTATTTACCTGAATCAAGCCGCTGGCCATACTTGGAAGTAAAGTCTATGCGGTCATCTGTTTTATGAGGGAGAAAGCCTGTGGAGTAAGTGTAATTAAGGCCATAGCTAATATAGAGATTGTTGCTCCAGATAACCCTGTTATGCAATCTGTCCAGGTGCCCGCTGAATATTCCGTTGACGGCAAGAGAGCCTAATTCGCCGCCTGCAGACCAGTTATGAAGAAAACCTTCATTAGCCCCTATGTTCAGAAAACCTCCGTGTACCCAGGCAATAGTGTCTATATTAGTAGTTTCCATCGATTTTGTTATATCATCCAGCTTGGATACCTGTGCAAAGCTATTGATCGAACATGTTATGGCCAGAATAAATATTTGAATGGATAAATAAATACGATTCATAATAAATAAAAATATATTTGTTTGTAATTAATTTGCGAAGGTAAAGTGAAAGTGACAGATTTCGTTCGATTAGGAGATATTTGAAAGTGTAATTAAATATAAATAGTATATATTTAATATTGAAAATCAATTAATTGGATTATAATAGAAAATAAGCGAATAGCAATTGCACAAACTCTTTTTAAGATAAATCACTTGTACATGCCTGTAAATTAAGCCAAGGTTTTAAGCTATTGTTAATCACTCCTTATTAAAAAGTTAATCAGCACAGTGAATGATACCCTGTATAATGAGCCGGCTATCTTTGTGTCAGCAAAATAAAAAGGAAAGAAAAGAGAAAACAACAAGAGAAAATTTACAGAGAAAAATTTATTCATCCAATTTTATAAAGACTGGCAAACACGATAGGTAAAAACTATAAGTGGAAAAAAAGTTAAACTCGTTTGTTTGTTTAGTTTAGTTATGCTCCCGTACTTAAAAGTCGGGGGCATTTTTTTTGATCCGTGCAAATACTATTTGTTGCATGCAGATAAGAACATAGGATCAATAGGTTGAAATTTCTTATTGGCACCATGTAAAAAACGACATAGCATCCATTTAAAATTTGTAACAATAATTTACACCACAGTTAACGATTACATTATTTGGCTCGAGTTCAGCATGACATATCACATAGGATCAGCCACGACAGATTTTATTTGACCTTAGAAAGCGAGCTTAAATATTTAACTTTTGGGAGTTATTTACAGGACATTTAAGAGTGTATACTTAAATGATAGTATATAATACTAATAATTTGGTATATGTTTGTATGCTATGTCCCCGATAACTAAACTGGATACAATTCTAAAACTACTTGCAGAAACAGAATCGTTGCGACCATATGCAACGGATACCAACATACTGTATGCAATGTATCCCAACGATGTAATTGGAGCTATAAAGCCTCCTGATATTGGTAAAGCATTGAAGCAGTTAGAGGATGATAAATTCATTGAACACACTGCATGGGATACTTATGGCACAACCTTCAAAGGGGAGTTGTTTCATCAGGAGGGTGGTTACCAAGGACGTCTTGACCGTCAGAACTCCGAAAGTATTCGGGTGGATACCTTAGAAAAGCGCCAAAAGGTGTACGAGTCCAATATGGTTCTTTTAACTTGGATTTTAGCCGTCTCTGGTTTTGTTGCAGCGTGTTATTATGGACTTGAGATTTGGAAGTATTTTCATTCCTGTGGCAATTAAACACTTCTATCCACAAAATACAAATCCACAAAGCCGCTACAGAAGCCGGTTTGCATGCTGTATAAGCTGGTGGAAAATTCAAGGATAAGATTGTAGCATGGTATTCAGAAAACAAGATTAACAATATATTGCTTTCAAACAGCTTGTTAAGTGCTCCCTAATAAATGGTTAAGCATTGATGATAGTGATGCACTGAATGTTCATGCGTATATCTTTGTGTCAACAAAACAGAAAGGAAAGAAAAGAGAAAAACAACAAGAGAAAATTTACAGAGAAAAAATTATTCATCATATTTTTTATACAAAGGCTGACAAACACGATACTAAAACTATACGTGGAAAATTTGAACTCGTTTGTTTGTTTAGTTTAGTTATGCTCCCGTCCTTATGAAACGGGGGCATTTTTGTTATTTAATTCTAAGCTGTCTCGCCTCATTGCACTACTTCCCGGTACAAGTGTCTAAGAAAAATGCTGCTATGCTATTAAGGACACATTATTTTATCAGGCACTTTATCAAGCGCCTGTTCGATATCATAGATAATGTCATGGTAACTTTCTACGCCTATAGAGAGCCTTATCATTTTTTCACTTATTGACAATTCTAATTTATCTGCAGGGTCTACATCGGCATGTGTCATTGTTGCTGGGTGTTCAGCGAGGCTTTCAGTACTTCCCAGGCTCACCGCCAGCTTTATCAGTTTCAGGGAGTCAAGAAACCTAAACGCTTCCTGCTCGCCTCCCTTTATATCAAACGATATCATACCTCCGTTACTGAGGCATTGACGTTTCTTTATATCATATTGGGAGCTGCTTTTTTCTGTAATGTTTCCCAGGTAATATACTTTTTCAGCAAGCGGATGCCGGTTTAAGAATTCAGCTACTTTTTCGGCATTAAACGCCTGTATGTCCATCCGCGCTTTTAATGTTTCAAGGCTGCGCAATAATAACCATCCTGTCCATGGCCCGGCCATATTGCCCAGGAAGGTACGCAGCCCTTTAACTCTTTTTATCAGCTCTGCCGAGCCCAGGCAGGCTCCCGCAATTACATCACTATGACCGCCAATATATTTTGTTGCCGAGTATAATACCAGGTCTGCACCATGTTTCAGGGGGTGTTGCCAGATGGGTCCCATATAGGTATTGTCAACAGCCAGGTAAACATTTTTTGATGCATTGGAAAAATGTTTTGCAATGGCTTTACTACCCGAAATGTCAATAAGGTCGTTGGTGGGATTGGCAGGAGTCTCGATAAATATAAGTGCCAGTTTCTCTGCCAGTCCTGTTTTGTTTACGATCTCAATGATCTGCTCATGTGTTTGCCCCACTTTAAAAGCGGCTACATGGATGCCGAACTTGGGCAGTATTTTTTTGGTAAAGTGGTCACTCCCTCCGTACAGCGGGTTGCTAATCAATAGCAGGTCTCCGGGCTTTAAGAATTCCAGTAAAACAGTTGTTATAGCCGACATGCCGCTCTCAAATACGGCACATTCTTCGGCTTCATCCCAAAGCGTAAGCCTGTTTTCCAGTATCTCCAGGTCAGGATTATTGATCCTGCTGTAAATAAGTCCAAGTTTTTCCCCCTCATGCTGGGCGCGCAGTCCGTAGGCAACTTCAAAAAAGGCTTTTCCCTCTTCAGCACTTTTAAATACAAATGTGGAAGTTTGGAAAATGGGGCTTTTGATAGCTCCTTCTGATAATTCCGGCTTATAGCCATAAGACATCATCAAACTCTCAGGACTCATTTTTCTTTCCATCTCAATTGTTTTTTTCATTTTCAAATGCTCCCTTGATGCAAAGTTTCGAAAATGATATACAAATATGAGTGGATATATTTTAGAGGCCTATGACTAAAGTCAGCAGGAAATCAATTTAACTAAATGAATGAGGCTTAATTGTGGATGAATTTGAAGGGGCAGACAGACGAGATTGAATATATGTAAGTAGGTTCGGATAGCAGGATGTTGGTTGGTATTGCTTACGCACATAGGCAGCCCGGCATACCACCATAGGTGGAAGTTGTCTGAACCGGAATTTTCAGAATTATATAGTTGATTATACAGGTTAAAGACCTGCTCTTATTTGTTAGATTTAATGGATATTGCTGAACCTTAAACGAGCGATGGTAGAAAACTTTCCACAACCTCATACATGCCAGGTTCAAAAGTAGCAATCTCAAGTGCTTGATCAAGGTATGGTGAGGCAGTTGGGTTACTACGCATTTTTTGATAGTCATCCATACTACGCCATTGTGCATACATAGTCACCTTTGTACCATCTAAGCTCCGATGAAGGCTGGACGAAATGAAGCCAGGAATACTGCTTACACTTTCTTTAGTAGCCAATGTCAGTAGTTCTATAAGTTTTTGTTGGTTTTTAGGGTCTACTTTAAAGATATTGATTAGAGTAAGAAAATTGCTATCAGTTGATATAGTTGTCATGATTTATTGATTTGTAAAGCGGATTTTTTAAAACGGGTGCAAGTTACAGTCAAAATTGCCAATATTTGACATACTATAAAAACTTATTGCAAGCACAATTTTAAAATGCTTTAAGTAAAGGCTTAGAAGCAATTTTACCACAAAAGTATTGTCATTTTGATCTGTTTGGATAAACATTTGAGTTTTGGTACTTCAGAGTCAACTTTATTGAGAGTTTCTGTGCGAGCAATTTACTCTTCTAGACTTTTAAGGTCAGTTATTCTTTGATTTTTTTGCAAAAAAGCGAAAGGAAGTAAATTTATCAAGTTTAAATAAGTACCAACTTTATAAAAATAGCGCTACTTTCACCATATTAGTACTTGGTTATAAATTTATTTCACATTACTGAATAATTCCCGAATGGAAAAAGAAAATGTGAGTTCACTTTCAACAGTTGTAAAGTACCTGCAAGCAACTTTTATTATTATTTTTCTACTCTACTTTGGAAAAACGCTGTTCATACCATTGTTTTTCGGGCTGCTCTTAGCAATCGTTTTATATCCTGTTTGTAAATGGTTTGAGTTTAAACATTGGCCGAGAAGTCTTGCTATCGCTATACTTTTAGTCTCAGTCAGCTTATTATTTACTACATTATTATGGATGCTGGGATATGAGATGAATTTATTTGTTAAAGACACCCCTAAAGTCATAGACAGGTTATCTCAATTTGCACCTCACCTCAGAAAATGGGTGGAAGGAACTTTAGGAGTGCAGCAAAGCATGTTAGATAATTGGATGGACAAAATGGGATCAAATGCAGTAAATGCAATTAGCAGTTATTTCGCTAGTGCTTTAAATGCCACTATCTCAACTGTTTTCTTTCTGATAATGGTACCCATTTATGCCTCGCTTTTTCTTTATCACCGGGGTACATTTGTAAAATTTTTAGGAATGATGGTAAGCTTAAAAGACAAAGAAAAATTACCACTTATACTTAGTCAGAGTATTCACAGCTATTTCAATTACATAAAAGGCACATTTTTTGTTTATTTAATTGTTGGTATCTTAAACAGTATTGGTTTGCTGGCTTTAGGTATCGATCATGCTATTTTATATGGTATGGTCACCTCATTTATGATGGTGATCCCTTATATAGGTATTCTGATAAGCGCGGCACTTCCGGTGTCTGTAGCATTAATAACTAAAGATTCGGCATGGTACGCAATAGGGGTGGTATCGATTTTTGTCTTTATACAGTACCTGGAATCTAACGTGATTTTTCCACGAATAGTAGGTAAGCAATTAAATTTAAGTACATGGGCTACTTTAGTTGCTATAATAGTTGGGACACTGTTATGGGGAATTTCCGGCATGATACTATTCACTCCGTTCGCAGCAATCCTGAAAATTGTGTCAGACAATATAGAGGAACTAAAACCATTAAACGTACTCCTAAATAGAGATTTTGGCTATAACGGGAAAAACAAACCTGGTAAACAATAGTTATCTCTACAGTTTAATTAATGCCCGCTAAAGAGACAGAACAAAACATTTTAATTGTTCAAGGTTGGATTTGAAATTTATTAATGGCGATCCAAAGACTTGCTTTCCTTTCTTACTTTTCTGTGCTTCTTATTCATTTTTCGTTCCTTTCTATCCGCCTTGGAATCTTTCCTGTCCATTTTGTCGTGAATATCATTTTGTTTATGCTCATGGCGGTTGATCCTTTTCTGGCTTTTTTCTTCTTTTCTGGTTTTCGTTTTTTCCTGTGCAAACGTATAGTTGCTACCAAGGCATAAACTCATTAATGCAATAACAAAATACTTTCTCATAAAAATTGATTTTTTATCCTGAACGAAACATCCCCGGATGTACGATTTGTAAAATTGGTTTAGGCTGGTCAATATTTCAATAATACACTTTACATGTTATTGATCTACTTCCCTTTGTTATCTGATAAATCATTAAACGCTTTACCAAGATCATCCATACTATGATTGAAATCTCCCTTGAAATTTTCCCAGTTCTCTTTGCCCTGTGCTTTATAATCGTCCATCTTTTTCTTCATCTCTGCATTTTTTTGTTCCAGTTCTGCGATTTTCTTGTTGTAGTCCTCCCTGGTTTCCTTCTTTTGAATGTTGACCCTTGCTTTAAGATCGGTAATAATTTTATCATTAGCGGCAGCTTTGGCATCGGCTTCTTTGCGATAATTATCGATATCAGCTAAGTATTCTTCATTAGCCTTGTCCAAATTCTTATTTGCCTCGGTAACATTATTTTGGGCATTTTCTACCTTTTTTTGTGCATCATCCGCATTCTGAGAAGATGAATTACAACCCGTAAGGATTGCACCGGTAGTAAAGATGCATACGGCCAGTACAAAAATTGAATTTTTCATTTAAATTGATTTTATTTGGTTAAAATACACTTATGGGTGCTATTAATAAATGACACTATAAATCAGCAATGAGCTTGTGTAACTCTTCTTTTGTTTTACCTAGCTTAACTTGTAGCCTTCCATACAATTCATCCTGTTTACCTTCTTCGAGCAACAAATCATCATCTGTAAGTGTGGCAAATTTTTGTTTCATTTTGCCTTTTATCTCATTCCAGTTTCCCTTTAATTCCGTTGTTTGTTTCATTTTATTTATTTGTTTAATTGTGAATTGATTATTTTTTCAGTTAAACCTAAAGATGGCAAGTAGTGCCACCCGGAAGCGTATTGTTTGCCTGGTCCTGATAATTATTACAGGATTTTTTTGCATCACCTGGATAGGCATTGTTAATGGAGTGGGTAACATTAACCGACCCGGTTCCTATTACTGTGGTGCAGGTACATGTATAGTTCTTTTTGCAGGAAGTAAATGCTGCAAATCCCAATAATGCTAACGCAGTAACTATTCTTGTTTTTTTCATTTTATTGTTAAAGAGTATGAGAGAATTTTCACAAGGCAAAAGTAGTTACACGGTTACTGGCAGGTGTTACACAACATCAGAAATAAGTTACATTTTTCACACATTATCCTTAGTTTTTTGGCCTTAGAGTTATGATTGATATTGTTCGCGGATTTCCGCCATTACAGTAGTTAAATATCTCTTTGACTTCAAAATCGGGGTAGATAGTACAATTAATTTAAAAAAGCATTTTGAAGAAGGTATAACGGCCTAATAACATAGAAGACAAGATACTAGCATAATAGTCCAAAAGCCGGGATGAATTGACCATATAAGATCGGAGCGGATTGGCCACGCATTTTGCTGGCGAAGATTTGGAACTCTCGTATTTTAATTGGTTTGCAAGAAGTTATCCCAGCTTCATTTCTTGTGGTCAATTATTCCTGGTTTCTTGTGGTCAAATTTTATCCGGTCTTACCTGGTCATCATAAACAGGTCGGGGATGGTAAATGCCACTGGTCTATCCGATGTGTTTGGATAAACATTTTTCTTTTCGGCACTTCAGAGGCAACCTTATTGTGATTTTTAGTGCGGGTAGCAAAAAAAAAATAAGGAGTTGCAAATGAATGTAACTCCTTGAATCATCAGTCTGTGGGCCCACTGGTATTTGAACCTAGGACTATGCTGGGCATAGCGGGATCTAAAAAAATGTACTATCCTAATTGGAATTCTTCTTTCTCCAGTTTTACATTGAAATTCACTTTTGCTTTCATTGCCGAAAATACTTTAAGGACAGTTTCAAGACGCACATCTGTAGTATTGTTCTCCAATTTTGAGATTTGTGACTTTTGCACGCCAACCAATTTACCCAGTTGATCCTGAGTTAAATGCCTTTCTATCCTCACTTTTTTTATCATTTCGCCAAGTAAGTCGAGATGGAATTCCATTTCGTATTGGTTTCTTTTCGTGGTTCCTTCTTTGCCAATCAATTTGTCTTTTACTACATCGAGAGAGTAGCTCTTCAAGGATTTATTTTTCATTTCTTTTCAATTTTAACTATTGCTAAATATTGTTTCTTTATTTCAAGATCCTTATTAATTTCTTTTTCAGGTACTTTGTCTGTTTTCTTAACAATGCCATGCGTGGCTATAACCAATGTTCGGGTAGGTTTTGATTTATCCCAGAATGCCAATAGCCTATATTGAAGACCTGCATATTTCGTTCTGAATTCCCAAATATCATCTGTTAATTTCTTAAATAATTTGGGATCATTTATATATCTGGCTTTGTCTATATTGTAGATAATTTTTTCGCGTGTTTTTTCATTTAATCCTTTCAGGAACTCAAAAGCTTCTTTTAGAAAATCAATATCAAATTTTGGATCAAGCACTTTCAGGCTTTGTCAAAGATAATGAAAGTTTCCATATTTGGAAACTTTCATTTGTAAAAAAATTCAATTTTCATTTTTAATAAAAACTCCTACATTTGCACTCCATTTTTGGCTTCACTGCCAGGGCCTATAGCTCAGTTGGTTAGAGCACCTGACTCATAATCAGGTGGTCCTAGGTTCAAATCCTAGTGGGCCCACAAACAAAAAGGTTTACATACATTTGTAAACCTTTTTTTCTATATGATAAAGGGCATCAAACATATTATTTTCGATCTGGGTGGCGTATTGCTCAATGTAGATTATTCCCTTACCGAGCAGGCTTTTGCAGAAATGGACATCCCCGATTTCAAAATGCTCTTCTCCCAGGCACAGCAAACCCAGCTATTCGATAAATTTGAAATGGGTTTGATCGGACGTGAAGAATTTATAAAAACTTTGCAGGAAATATCCCCCCTGCCCATCAGTAAAGAACAAATTATAAAAGCATGGAATGCCATGCTGCAGGATTACCCCCTGCGCCGCCTGCAGATATTACAGCAACTACGCCTCTATTACGACCTCTTCCTCCTCAGCAATACCAACGAGATACATGAAGAAGCATTTAATAAAATATTGATGGATACACGCGGCATGCCCAACCTCGGTGTTTTTTTCGACCGGGTTTATCTTTCCCATAGGGTAGGCTTACGTAAGCCTATGAAAGAAATTTTTCAACTGGTACTGGATGAGAACTCATTAAAGGCGGAACACACGCTTTTTATAGATGACAGCATTCAGCACATAGAAGGCGCCAAACTGCTCGGCATACAAACCATACATCTTAAAAAAGGAATGACGATTGAGGAAGACATTTTTAAGCCTAAAAATTAGGACTATTTCACCTCTTCATACTCTATATAATCCCCTTCTTTCATTTGCGGAGGTTTGTTATCGGGCTTGCCATTAGCCTTGTCTTGCATCTCGTTCATCTGCTGCTGCATCTGGCGCACACGGTCGGAAGCCATTTTGGTGGCATGGAAAATCGGTATCACAAACCGGAACAGGAAACGATAAGCTGTTACAATTATAAAAGTCCAGAATATTACACGTATTATCATCATAAACAGACTCAAAGGTAATAAAATGCAGACTGTCACATACGTTAATAAAAATATAATTCAATACGTTTGGCATATTTCTTGGCTATTCGTAAAGAAATCGTATATTTGCGCTGGATTTGATATCAATAGAAAGGGGACACACTGGTGGTCCCCTTGTTATTTTAGCTTATGTCTGATACTTTAGAAATAATAAACAACTTTTTACTGCCTTTGTTGGCAGATACGGATATGTTTATTGTAAATACAAAAATTAAACCAATAAACAATATCAAAGTTTACCTGGATGCCGATAGCGGTTTGTCTATCGAAAAATGTGCTAAGATCAATCGCAAATTGTACAACGAGATAGAGGCTGCCCAGATGTTCCCGGACGGAGATTTTTCGCTGGAGGTTTCCAGTCCCGGTGTAGATGAACCCTTGCTGCAGTTCAGGCAATATAAAAAGAATGTGGGGCGCAAAGTATTGATCACTACCCTGGAAGGCGCAGAAAAGCTGGGCACACTAAAAGAAGTGAGTGAAGACAAGCTGGTGCTGGAAATGCCCATACCTAAGAAAAAAGAAACAACGATAATAGAAATACCTTTTTCAGATATAAAACAAACAGTAGTTCAAATAATTTTTTAATTAAAAATCCCGGCACAACGCCGGCGATGCAAAATGTGACAGAATATGGCAAGTATTAATCTCATCGATTCCTTCCAGGAGTTTAAAGATGCCGAAAATATTGACCGGCCCACCTTAATGAAGGTTATTGAAGATGTTTTCAAAACCTTACTTCGTAAAAAGTATGGCACAGACGAAAACTTTGACGTAATCGTAAATGACCAGACAGGTGACCTTGAAATTTTCCGCCGTCGTAGCATTATTGAGGATGATATGGTGGAAGACGATAACCTGCAAATCCCATATTCGGAAGCCGTGAGGATTGAGCCAGACTATAACGTAGGTGAAGAAGTATACGAAGAAGTGGATGTTCGCGATTTTGGCCGTCGTGCTATTCTTGCCGCAAAACAAACACTTGCAGCCCGTATCGGCGATCTTAAAAAGAACAATCTTTTAAAGAAATATGCAGATCGTGTGGGTGAGATCATACCTGGGGAAGTTTACCAGATATGGAAAAAAGAAATATTATTACTGGATGACGAAGGTAATGAATTGATAATGCCCAAATCTGAACAAATACCAACCGATTTCTTTAAAAAAGGAGAAAGTGTACGTGCCGTTGTGAAGAAAGTGGAAATGCGCAACAACTCTCCTATTATCATATTAAGCCGCACACATCCTTCTTTCCTGGAAAAACTACTGGAGATAGAAGTGCCTGAAATAATGGATGGCCTGATAGTAATTAAAAAGATCGTTCGCGAGCCCGGTGAGCGCGCCAAAGTAGCAGTAGAAAGCTATGACGATCGCATAGATCCGGTAGGCGCCTGCGTAGGTATGAAGGGAAGCAGGATACACGGTATTGTGCGCGAATTAAGAAATGAAAATATAGATATCATCAATTATACCGCTAATACCCAATTACTCATCCAGCGTTCGCTTACACCATCACGCATCAACCGTATGGAGCTCAATAACACAGAGCATCATGCAGATGTTTACCTCGAGCCCGATCAGGTTTCGCTCGCTATTGGTAAAAAAGGTGTCAACATCAAGCTGGCGCAGGAACTTACAGGTTATACCATAGATGTGTACCGTGATGTACAGGAAGAAGTGGAATATGATATCGACCTGGATGAATTTGCAGATGAAATTGAAGCATGGGTGATTGATGAATTCAAACGTGTGGGTTGCGATACAGCATTAAGTATTCTCGACCTTTCGGTAGAAGAATTGGTACGCCGCACAGACCTGGAAGAAGAAACAGTGAAAGACGTGCGCCGTATTCTGCAAGCTGAGTTTGAAAACGAGTAAAGGCAAAATTTCAGCAGTGGAATTTTGTTGAACATACGAAACACCATGAAAACAGGGCTTTTTGCCCGCAAAATGGAGTCATATTTCAGTAAAATGGCGTAGGTTTGTATAATACGCTAAGCCTGGGAGACTTCAGCTAATTATTTGACAAGTAACAGAATGACAACAGCTACAAAAACACCAAGGTTACTGGCAGCGGCCAAAGAATTTAATATAGGTAAGGAAACGCTCGTAGAGTACCTTACCCATAAAGGCTTTGATATCAATGCTAGTAATCCTAATACCAAGCTTACAGAAGAAATGTATAATGCGCTCACATCTGAGTTCGCCCAGGACAAAGCTGCCAAGCGTAAAAGTGAAGAGATTGCCTTACCTAAAGGCTCCTTGCTGGAAGGTATTAAGAGAACCAGGGACGAACTGGATATTACCGTAAGGGACAAGAAAGCAGAAGAACCAGAAGTGCATGCCGCTCCCGCTCCCCCTCCGCCGCCTCCCCCTCCTCCCCCTGTTGTGGAAGCGAAAAAAGAGGAAAAACCCAAAGAAAAACCAGTAGAGGCCGCAAAACCTGAACCCGAAATACCCGCAGAAGAAATAAAAGTACCTGAGGAAGCACCTAAAAAAATAATTGCAAAAAAAATACAGGAAGAAACTGAACAGGTTAAGCCTGAAGCAACTGTCGCTGGTCCGGAAGAATCTGAAACTATACAGGCAGAAATAAAGGCCCATAAATTGGAAGGCCCCAACATTTTGGGCAAGATCAACCTGGATGAATTAAATCTTTCATCACGACCTAAAAAAGGCGCAGGCAAGAAAAAAGAAGAAGAAAAGCCTAAAAAGGCAGAAGCAAAACCCAAAGCCGCCGCCGCAGATACTGTAAAGCATGCAGAAACCGGCGCAGCAAAAAAAGAAACTAAAGCTAAAGAAGCTACCCATGCTCCCAAAGAGAAGCCGGCGCCTCCAAAGCCAGTCATACAACCCGAAGTTCCTGCAGCTCCCGAAGAAGACATCGACGATAATAAGCCGGAACATATTGAAATGAAGGCCCCCAAATTGGAAGGCCCCAAGATCATTGGTAAAATAGAGCTTCCCGTTTCAGGCACAGGAAACAATACCCGTCCTGATAACAGGGAAAAACGCAAACGCAAACGCATACCGGTAGATAAAAAACCTGAAGCATTCAAACCAGACCAGAGAGGCGAAAGAGGCCCAGGTACTGGTGGCGGAGCTCCCGGTCACGGCCCATCACATGGCCCAAGGCCCGGCGGTGGCGGACCCGGTGGCGACAGAAGGCCCGGTGGTGGACAAGGACAATCACACGGCCCAAGACCCGGTGGTGGCGGACAAGGACAATCGCACGGCCCAAGACAAGGCGGTGGCGGACAAGGCCAGGACAGAAGAGGCCCCAGGGACGACCGTCGCGCTCCACGTCCCATTGTTACTGCTGCACAGCAGGAAATTGATACAAAAGCAATCCAGGAAAAAATACGCGAAACGCAGGCTAAGCTTACGGGAGGTACCCGTGGCAAAAGCCTCAAATCAAAATACCGTCGCTCTAAACGCGATGAAATGGCAGAAAAACGTGCTGCTGCCGAAAATGCTGAACAGACGAATGTCATACAGGTTACAGAATTCATTTCTGTAAGTGAGTTGGCAAATCTGTTGAATGTAAGCTTTGCCGATGTTATCAGTAAATGTATGAGCCTCGGTATCATGGTTTCTATCAACCAGCGTCTTGATGCAGAAGTAATCGAACTGGTGTCTAACGAATTCGGTTATGATGTGGAGTTTATCAACCTGGAACAAGAAACCGATGAGGAAGAAGAAGATGTGGACGATCCAGAAGACATGATACCACGTGCGCCCATCGTTACCATCATGGGACACGTAGATCATGGTAAAACTTCCTTGCTCGACTATATACGCAGTGCCAACGTAGTTGCCGGCGAGTCGGGTGGTATCACCCAGCACATTGGTGCTTACCAGGTGGTTACAGCAACAGGAAAAAAGATCACATTCCTCGATACTCCGGGTCACGAGGCCTTTACAGCCATGCGTGCCCGTGGTGCAAAAGTAGCAGACATAGCAGTTATCGTAATTGCAGCAGACGATGCCATCATGCCCCAGACAAAAGAAGCAATATCACATGCCCAGGCCGCAAACCTGCCTATGATATTTGCCATAAATAAAATAGATAAAGAAGGTGCAAACCCCGAAAAAATAAAAGAACAGCTGGCCAATATGAACATCCTGGTAGAAGATTGGGGTGGTAAATACCAGTGCCAGGAAATATCTGCCAAGAAAGGATTGAACGTCGATATCCTGCTGGAAAAAATTGGTCTCGAAGCAGAACTGCTTGAACTAAAGGCCAATCCAAACCGCAATGCCAATGGTTCCGTGATCGAAGCATCACTTGATAAAGGCCGTGGCTACCAGGCTACTATACTGGTACAAAGCGGCACATTGAACCAGGGCGACATGATCGTTTGCGGTCAGCACTATGGTAAAGCAAAAGCTATGTTCAATGAGCGTGGCCAGCGCGTTACTACCGCAGGACCATCCACACCCGTACAGGTTTTGGGTCTGAACGGTGCGCCGCAGGCAGGTGAGAAATTCAAGATCTTCGATGATGAGAATGAGGCTAAGGAAACAGCTACGCATCGTGCCCAGATCATGCGCGAGCAGGGTATACGTGCACGCAAACATATCACGCTCGATGAAATTGGCCGTCGTCTCGCCCTCGGTAACTTTAAAGAACTGGGCATTATCATCAAGGGAGACTTCGATGGTTCTGTTGAGGCATTAAGCGACTCCCTGCAAAAACTCTCTACCGAAGAAGTAGCAGTTAATGTAGTACATAAAGGCGTTGGCCAGATCACTGAAAGCGATGTATTGCTGGCAACAGCTTCAGATGCTATTATCCTTGGCTTCCAGGTACGGCCTTCATTACAGGCATCCAAACTGGCTACACAGGAGAATATTGAAATACGCACTTACTCCATCATTTACGATGCCATTGAAGAAATAAAGAGTGCAATGGAAGGCTTGCTGGAGCCTAAGATCGAGAAGAAAACCGTTTGCAATATTGAGGTGCGCGATATCTTTAAGATCAGCGGCATAGGTACCATCGCAGGTTGCTATGTGCTGGATGGTAAGATGACTCGTAATACCAAGCTCAACCTGGTTCGTGATGGTATCGTTGTTTATACAGGTGAGCTTTCTTCTTTAAAACGTTTCAAAGACGATGTAAAAGAAGTGAACGCCGGTTACGAATGTGGTTTGACAATCAGGAACTACAATGATATTCGCGTAAAGGATATTATCGAAGGTTTTGAAGAAGTA